>JBCDBH010000168.1:0-12338 GCA_039184055.1 Acidobacteriota bacterium | reverse complement strand
CGGCGGGCTCGGCGTCGAGCTGCTGACAAGCGGCGAGCAAAGGAAGGACGAGCAGAAGTCGAATCGGCTTCATCGGTCGAGGCTCCAAAATCGTGAGATCAGCGGGCGTCTCGTCAACCAGCGGGCTTTTTAGTCATGGTCTCGATGAAGAGGTCGGCTTCGGCGATCGAGGCCTGCATGTCTTCGACGAGCTGGGCGACGTCGGCCTGGAGGGTGCCGGCTTCGCCTTCGAGCGAGCCGAGCGCCTGGGCGTTGAGGTTGTGCTTCAGGAAAAGCACCTGATCACGTAGCCGGGTAAGTACCGGCTCCATCGACGCGGCGGCTTTTTGCATGGTCGAGAGAAGCTGAGTGTAGCGCCCCTTGGTCTCGCGCAGACTGGTTTCGCTCTGGCGTCGATAGTTGGCGTTCTGCAGCACGGCGATCTCACGCTGCCATTCTTCGAACAGCGCCTCGGCGACGTTCTCGACCCGCTCGATCCGCTCGTAAACATTCTCGGCGCGCCCCTCGGCGTCTTCGAGCTCGCCCTTGAGCTTGTCGTAGACCTTCTCGAGCTCGCCACCGTCGTGACCGACCAGCGCCTGAAATTGCTCCAGCGCGTCCTCGAACTCCTCTTGCGCGTCTTCCTGCGCATCACGCGCCCGATCGACCCGTTTGACCAGCAGATCACGCTTCTCGAGCCCGACCTTTTCGAGATAGCCGTAGTACTTCTCGCGAGCGTGCTTGCGACACCCCTCACAACCACCCAGCAAACCAAAGAGGGAAAGAAGCAGGAGCCAGGCGAGGGATCGACGCAGTTGGCGACTTTGCATGGGTGAAGCTTAGCAAACGCGAATCGCCGGGAGGCGATTCGCGTACGGGCCCGTAGCGCTCCGAAGGAGCGCAGGGACCCACGAACGAGCATCGGGACCTGCACAAAGGAGCGTAGGGACAGTTAAGGAGCGTAGGGACACACCCTCTTGCATGTCACAAAAGCATGAAATATGCTCTCTGGCACACCCAAAGCAAAAAAGCTGGGAACCCATGACCCGATCATCGAGCGATCTCTCGCCTTTCCCATGCGCCCATGCCTCAAAACGGAGATTCGGCATGTCAAATTCTCATAATTACGTCATCACGGCAACGATCATCCTCTTGATCACCGCCCTGCCCGTGCTCGGTGCTCCGTATCTGCTCGGCAACCTCCAAACCGATAGTGGCGCGATCGATGGCTCCGAGCCACGAGATCTGACGGCGCTGGGCACCCGGGTGTTGTTCATCGACGACGTCGGACGCGCCTACGCCACCGACGGCACCGCCATGGGCACCGAACGGCTGACCCACGACGCTTCCTTCGATCGCGGTTTCGTCGCCTGGCACGACGATGAGCGAGCCATCCTGACCAGCTTCGAAACCTCGTATCTCACCGACGGCACGGCAGCGGGCACGATCGACCTCGGTCTTCGTATCGACCATCGACTCACCTCGGACGATCGGGTTCTCGAGCTCGCCGACGGCCGATTCATCGTCATGGTGGGCACCCGCAACATCGATCGTGAAATCTGGATCCTCTCAGGCATCCCGGGCGACGCGAGTCGGCTTCCCGGGCCGAACGATCCGAGCGTCGGTGAGCTGACGCACTTCGACGGTGACGTGGTCTTCGTCGAGAACATCATCGATGGCGATGCGCGGTCACGTCTGTGGCGCACCGACGGCACTACGGCGCACGTCGTTGCAGAATGGCCCTTTACGTCGATCTTCACGCCGACGGTGGTGAACGGCTCCTTGGTGTTTCAGACCTTCATCAACGGTGGGGACGGTCAGCAAGGCATCGTATGGCGGATCGATCCGAACGGTGACGCCACCGAGCTCGCGGACGGCCTGTGGTTCCCACGATGGACGGTCGACTTCGGCGACAGTCACGTGGTGTGGTTGGCCGGCACCGGACCGGACGTCGTGGCGCTCTTGGCGAGCGACGGCACCCCGGAAGGCACCGGCCAGATCACCCCAGATCTACCGGGCTTCGAGATCACCGAACCGACACCCTACAGCGATGCCGACGGCATGGTCGTAGCGCTCGACGACGGGGTGAGTGGGCGTGAGCTGTGGGTCAGTGACGGCAGCGCCGATGGCACCCGTCTGCTCGTCGATCTGTGTCCGGGCATCTGTAACGCCGATCCGGTGCTGGTCGGCCCGCTCGGCCCGACCTTCTTGGTGGCCGCCGACGACGGAACGACCGGGCGCGAGCTGTGGCGGGTCGATCGAACGACCGGCGACGCCACCCAGATGCTCGATCTCTGCCTCGGACCCTGCTCGGGCGTGCGCTGGCCCGAGCTGGGCGGTGGCGGTGACACGATCTTCTTCGGTGGTCATGACGGCACGAGCCGACCTCAGCTCTACGTTACCGATGGCACCGCCGATGGCACTCGACAGCTGACCGACTTCTCGATCACCACGGCCGAACCGATCGGTGAGGGGATCTTTGCCAACGGCCGTCTGGTGCTCGGAGCCGACGACGGCATCCATGGTCCCGAGCCGTGGGTGAGCGACGGTACCCCCGGAGGCACCGAGCTGATCGCCGATCTCCGCGCCGACGCGGATCTCAGCAGCCTGCCGGTATGGCTCGGCGCTCTCGACCATCGAGTCGTCTTTCGCACCTTCAATCTCGACTCCGGTATGTGGGTGAGCGACGGCACCAAGACGGGCACATTCGAGCTTCAGGTACCGGTCGACGTCGCGATCCCGAACCAAGGCCTGTCGGCTCTCGACCGTGTCTTCTTCACCGCCACCGACAACGGTGTCTCGACCCTCTGGGTCACCGACGGCACGGTCGACGGGACTGATGACCTGCTCGAGCTACCAGCCGACGGCGCACCGTTCGAAGCCACCGTCGAGACCGACGACAGACTCTTCTTCACCCTTCCCGGAAGCTCGACTGATCATCGGTTGTGGGTAAGCGATGGCGCCGGCACCTTCCGCTACGACGAGCCGATCTTCCGCACCATCGCGCGTCTGGGAAACGGAGTCGCCGTGGTGGGTGATCCCACGGGCACGCTCTTCCACACCGTCGGCGACCGTCTCGAGGCGGTCGCCGGAGCGCCGATCGTGACGAGCCCGCTCGCCACCACGAGTGGACACGTGATCTTCGCTTCCGCGGATGGTTTGTGGTCGACCGATGGCGACGCGGTCACACAGCTGCTCGCATTTACCCTCGGTGAGCAGGTCGAGCTGGTCGAAAGCGGCGCCGGTCGCGTCTGGGTGTTGACCCGCGAATCGAACGGCCCAGACGATGTTCGTCGGCTATGGGTCACCGACGGTACCCCTGGCGGCACACGATCCATCATTCCCTTTGGCGATCCCATTCAGCTCATCACCGCGGCCGGGGCGACCGACAGTCATTTCTTCTTTGTCGTCTTGGACCTCGGCACCTACATCCTGTGGTCCTCCGACGGACTGGTCGCCACGCCGGTCTGGTCGTCCGATGACCCGTATGAGGTGCTCGCCGTACGTGGCGACCAGGCGCTCGTCCACCAGGAAGAAGGGCCACTCTTTTTCACCGACGGCACCACGGCCGGCACGATGGACTCGGGTCTGCGGTCTCCCCACACCAACGCTCTTGCAACCCGTGATCACTTCGTCTTCGGGGCCGCACGCGACAACGACTTCGACACCTGGGTGAGCGATGGCACCGTCGACGGCACACGCTCCTTCACCGAGCTCTTTCCCGATCACGCTCGTCAGTGGGAAACCACCCTGGCCACCGACTCGAGACTCTTCCTCGCTGGTCGCGACGACGACATCGGCATCGAACCGTACGTCGTCACCCTCACCGAAATCGGCGCCGGGGCGCTCGATCTGGCCACCGACGATCGCTTCTCGATCGCGGTCGAATGGGATGCGCCAGACGGCGCGCGTGGATACGGCACCCCCGAGGCGATCACCGACGACACCGGCACCTTCTATTTCTTCGACCAGGACAACCTCGAGCTGATGATCAAAGTGCTCGACGGACGGGCGATCAACGGTCATTGGTGGGCCTTCTACGCCAGCCTTTCGAACGTCGGTTTCCGGCTCACCGTCACCGACAGTGAAACCGGTGAGCTACGCACCTACGAGAACGCTCAAGGCACCTTCGCCAGTCGTGGCGATATTCGATCGTTCGCGGACGCGCCGCCGGCCGTCACCGTCCAGCCAGCCGCCGTGCTCGCTCCGCGGATGGACTGCGGTGTCGAGAATGCCCTGTGTCTCAACGACGGTCGTTTCGCTGTTACCGTCGACTTTCAAGACTTCAACGGCGTCCCAGGCGTCGGCCACCCCGTCCCACTCACCGACGACACCGGCGCGTTTTGGTTCTTCGACGCCACCAACCTCGAGATGATGGTCAAAGTGCTCGATGGCACCGCGATCAACGGACGCTGGTGGGTCTTCTACGGTGGACTTTCGAACGTCGCCTACACCCTCACCGTGACCGACACCACCACGGGAGCGGTACGGATCTACGAGAACCCAGCGGGGAGCTTTGGCAGTCGGGGCGATATCGCCGCCTTCTGAGTGGCGTCAGCCGTTTAGATTTTTCGCGTTCCGGGTGACGGCCACAACCGTGGCCGTCCACTTCCCAGGAGAGCTCACGTTATGCACAAGACCCTGCTGACCGCACTCGCTGTTCTTCTGCTCGGCGCACCGACCTTCGCCGCGCCTTTTCTGATCGACAACCTCTATGTCGGCACCAACGACTCGGCGGGCTCGGACCCTTTCTCGTTCGTGACGGTCGGTGATCGAGTCATCTTTCGCGACAACGCCGACACGGTCTGGAGCACGGATGGGACGGATACCGAGCCCTTGCTGCTCGACGAACCCTTCTTCGACTCGCAATGGATCGCGTACGTCGACGACGACCACGCGGTCCTGGCGGGATTCGAGAAAACCTGGATCACCGACGGCACCCCAGACGGAACCGTCGAGCTCGGCATCGTGCTCGACAATCCCAGCGATGACCCGCGTGTCGCCCTCGCCGACGGCCGGCTCGTATTGATGGGGCTCGCCTCGACGGGCGGCCGCCTGCTCTACGTCTCCGACGGCACGGCGGCGGGTACCGAAGCGATCCCCGGACCGTCGACGACTGATCTACGATTTCTCACCGCGTTTGGCGACCACGCGGTGTTCTTCGAATTCCTCGACGACGGCGCGGCGCGCACCTGGCGCACGGACGGCAGCGTGGCGGGCACCGTGGCCTTTCACGACTGGCCCGACACGCCTTTCTTCGAGGCCCCCGTGGCGGTGGACGACTTTCTCCTCGTGCCGTATTTCGACCAGCCGACCGGCAATCCACGCTTCGCGATGTGGGCGATCGACCGCTCGTTTACGGTGGCGCCGATCAGCGACGCCAATTGGTTCTCCGTCCAGGCCTTCGCCAACCTCGGCGAACGGGCGCTGTGGACCGGCTCGCTGGGCCCGGATTCGCTGGTGCTGATCACCAGCGACGGCACCGAAGTGGGCACCCAGACGCTGGGCAGCTTCAACGGCTTCACACCGGCGCCACCCATCGCCTTGGGCGTCGACGACGGCACCTTGGTGTTCGCCATCGACACCAACGACGGTCGTGAGCTGTGGGTGAGCGACGGCACGGTTGCCGGCACCGGTCTCCTGGTCGATATCTGCCCGGGTTCCTGTCGCGCCGATCCCGAGGTGCTGGGTGACGTGGGGAGCACCTTCGTGGTGATTGCCGACGACGGCACGAGTGGACGCGAACTGTGGCGGGTCGATCGACTCGCCGGCACCGCCACCCAGCTGATCGATCTCTGTCCGGGCTCGTGCGATGGCGTGATCCGCACCCTTGCGGGCCGCTATGTCCTCGGCTACGACGGCAGCCGGCTCCAGCTGTGGACCACCGACGGCACCCTCGCCGGCACACGTCGGCTCACCGACTTTCCCGGAGCGGTCAGCTATGGCGACAGCGCCGTCATCGATGACGCGTCAGCACGCGAGCTGCTGGTCTTCGCGCTCGACGACGCCATGAACGGCAGCGAACCCTGGGTGAGCGATGGCACCGCCCTCGGCACACGCCTGCTGATCGACATCGTCACCGATGGCGCCGCCGGGAGCCGCCCCGAATGGCTCGGCACGGCGGGTGACCTGGCGATCTTCCGCACTCGAACCCTCGGGCAACAGGGGCTGTGGGCCACCGACGGCAGCCGTGACGGCACCATCGACCTGGGCCTCACCAGCGATCAGGCGCTTCAGATCGCCTCGTCCCATGCGGCGATCGGCCGGACCTTCTTCGTCATCACCGATGACAGTCCCATCCCTTTGTGGGTGAGCGACGGCACGATCGAAGGAACCCGGGAGATCTCCCGGGTCGACGGATTTCCGATTTTTCGGGACGGGCTCGAAACCGACACGCACTTCTTCTTCCCGAGCACGGTGGGTGAGATGTGGGTGAGCGACGGTAGCGAGGCCCGTTCGCTCGGGGTCGAGGTTGGCCCTCGAGCGTTGATGCAGCCATTCGGCAACGGTGTCGTCATGCTCGACGTCGACCGAGCCCAGCTGATGATCAGTGACGGTGCCACCGTCGAGCCCGTTCTCGGCACGCCTCCGGTGCTCGATGCCTGTGTCGCGACCGTACACGAAGACATCGTGTTCTTCTCCGATCAAGCCGATCTTTGGGTGAGCGACGGCACGCCTGGCGGTGCGCGTCAGCTGGTCGATTTCACCGATGGCACCATGGCCGACCGCACCATCTGCCACCAGGTCGCGGAGCAGGTCTTCTTCACCCTCACACGCAGCAGCCAAAGCGAGCTGTGGGTCTCCGATGGCACGGTGCCCGGCACGCGACCACTCGCCGGTTTCGAGCCGCCGGTGTTGCTCGATCGCCCCGTGACGACGAGCAACCGCCTCTTCTTCGCCGTCGATGGTGCCGATACGGCCCTGTGGACCAGCGACGGTAGCGTCGCGGGTACCCGCGAGATCGCCACGCTCGGGCCCATGGGCACCTCGGTGTTCTACCGGGCGACCCTCGACGACACGCTCTTCTACCAGTCGAGCCAGGACAACCAGCTGTGGGCCACCGACGGCACCACCGTCGTGCCACTCGAAGGGGTGAGCACGTTCGAGGCCATCATCCTCCCCGACCACATCGTCTTTCGCGGTCGTCCGGTCACCGGCGGAACCGGTCAGCTGTGGGTGAGCGACGGCACCGCCCTCGGCACGCGTAATTTCGATGACCTCTTTCCAAACGAGCCACCGGCGATCAACTGGGAGCTCGGTGTGGCCACCGCGTCACGGCTCTTCTTCAGTGGTGTCGACGAGGCTGGTCTCGAACCCTGGGCCGTCACCCTCACCGAGCTCGGCGCGGGCGCGCTCGACCTCACGGCCGACGGTCGCTTCTCGGTCGCGGTCACATGGGACGCACCCGACGGCACACGCGGCTACGGCACCCCCGAGGGGATCACCGACGACACCGGCACCTTCTATTTCTTCGACCAGGACAACCTCGAACTGATGGTCAAAGTGCTCGATGGCCGGGCGATCAACGGCCATTGGTGGGTCTTCTACGCCAGCCTCTCCAACGTCGGCTTCACCTTGACCGTCACCGACAGCGAGACCGGCGAGCTCCGCACCTACGAGAACACTCAGGGCACCTTCGCCAGCCGGGGCGATACCAAGGCGTTTCCGAACGCCTCTTCTGAAGCGTTTCCGAACGCCTCTTTTGGAGCCTTCAGCGATGCGCCCCAGGCCCTCACCGTGCAACCGGCCGGCGTTGCCCCACGCATGAGCGACTGCGGTGTCCCGGACGCGCTCTGTCTCAACAACGGTCGCTTCGCCGTGCACGTCGACTTTCAAGACTTCGACGGCATCCCCGGCCAAGGCGCGCCCGTCCCTCTCACCGACGACACCGGCGCCTTTTGGTTCTTCGACGACGCCAACCTCGAAATGATGGTCACAGTCCTCGATGGCACCGCGATCAACGGCCGCTGGTGGGTCTTCTACGGCGGACTCTCCAACGTCGCCTACACCCTCACCGTCACCGACACGACGACGGGAGCGGTCCGGATCTACGAGAATCCAGCCGGGAGCTTTGGCAGTCGAGGGGATACCGGGGCGTTCTGAGCCGCCCAGCCCTCAAGTCTCGTTCGGCCCCGGGCAAATCGGCCGGGTGAGGTCGCGGGGCTCGGCGTCGGTGCAAACGACGTCGTCTTCGATGCGGATGCCACCGTAGGGCATGAGCGCGTCGACGAGGTCCCAGTCGACCAGGTTGCGGGTGTCGTCGTTGTCACGCAAGGGATCGAGCATCATCGGGATGAAGTAGAGCCCGGGCTCGATGGTGACGACGTGCCCCGCCTCGAGGGTGCGGTTGGTGCGCAGCGCGGGATAGCGATCGGGCGGTGGCACTTTGCCGCCTTCGGGGCCGGCTTGGTGACCACCGACGTCGTGCACCTGGATCCCGAGGTGATGACCGACACCGTGCGGCATGAAGGCGAGGGTGACGTCGTTGTCGAGCGCCGCTTCGGCCGACGCGGTGACGATGCCGACCCGTGACAAAAGCTCGGCGATGCCTTCATGGGTCGCGTGGTGAATGTCGACGTATTCACGACCGGCGGTGACCTGCGCCACCAGCCGACGCTCGAGCCGATCCATGCCTTCGAGCAACGCTTTGAAGACTTCGTGCACGTCGCCATGCGCCCAGGTGCGGGTGATGTCCGACGCGTAGCCATCGACCGACGCACCGGCGTCGATCAGCATCACCGGCGAGCGACTGTCGGTGCGCTTGTTCTGGTAGTGCAGGATGCCCGCCTTGGCGCCGTGCGCGACGATTCCGCCATAGGGCATCTCGTTTTCGAACGAGCCCACCGCTTCGAGATAGCCACGGTGGATCTCGTGCTCGGAAGCGCCGGCGACATGAAGCTCGTGAGCGCGAGCATGACCTTTGGCGGCGAGCTTGCACGCCGCTTCGATCCGATCGACCTCCCACGCCGTCTTGTAGGCGCGGAACCAATCGAGCGGCGCCATCAACGCCGCCGGCTCGATCAGCGCGGCGGGAATCCACGCCTGCGCCGCCGCTTCGGCCGACGAGCCGACATAGGCAAGCCTGCCGATGTCGTCACCGAGCGCGCCGATCGCTTCACGATAGCTCCCGACCAGCACGTGATCGACCACGCCCTGCCAGTAGCTCTCGGGAGCCGGGGTGGTGTCCAGCCAGAAATCACTTGGCCGCACCTCGATCACCTTCGGCGGGCTCCCCGGCCTCGCCATCACGACGTGCTCGGGGCCGGTGAGCGGCGCCCAACGACGAAAATGCGGCGTCTCGCGAAAGTGCACCGGCTCGTCGTCAGCGTGGTAGTACGCCGGTCGACCGGAGTGAAAGAGCACACCGTCGACATGCACGCCCTGACGCCCGGCAATCTCCAGACTCTCGGCAAGCCAACGGTCGAGCGCGGCGACGTGATCGCGATACAGAGCTTCGTGGTCCATCGGACTCCCTCCTCGAATTGATCGGGCCGACATTGTACGTTGACGGTCGGCCGGCTTCCAGGCACAAAGACAATCGTCGGAACCTACGCGCTCGGTCAGGGCTGGTTTCACCGACCATTAGAATGTCGTGATGAGCGATGCCGCCACGCATCTCCGCGTCTTGCTCGACGCGGGTCAAACGATCGAGCTACGCGTCGACGGCACCAGCATGCGTCCCTGGCTGCGCGCGGGTGAGCGGGTCACCGTGGCGCGACGCCCGATCCGCTTCGGCGACCTGATCGCCTACCCACGCGACGGCGGGATCGTCGTGCACCGTGTCATTGGACGTCACGGCGACGCGTGGCGCGTCCAGGGCGACGGCACCCGGCGACGTGAGCCCACGGTCGACGACCCGCTCGGTCGCGTCATCGCCGTCGACGGCCGCCATCGCTTCGGTCTCGGCCCCGAACGACGGCTCATCGCCCTTCTGTCGCGATCGGGCCTACTCCGCCCCGTGCTCGCTCTTGTGGTAAAACTGCGGCCTCGTCGCGCGACCGATCTCGAACCCACCGATGCAAAGGATCCGACGTCATGAGCAACGACACCCTGACCATGCAAAAGCTCGTCTCGCTGGCGAAGCGGCGTGGCTTCGTCTACCAAAGCTCCGAGATCTACGGCGGGCTCCGCTCGTCCTACGACTACGGTCCGATGGGTGTCGAGCTCAAGCGCAACCTCATGAACGAGTGGTGGCGCGCCATGGTGCACAGCCGCGAAGACATCGTCGGCATCGACGCCTCGATCCTCATGCACCCTCAGGTGTGGCGCTCGAGCGGCCATCTCGCCTCGTTCAGCGACCCGCTGGTCGACTGCAAAGTCTGTGGGGAACGATTCCGTGCCGACAAAGCGCCACGCATGGACGAAGGCGAGCCCGTCGCCATCACCATGCCCGACAAGGGCCGCGCCAAAGCCGCGCTCGAGCGTCTCAACGAACGCGGCATCACCCTCTCCCGGCGAGGCAAAACCCTCGAAGGCGCCACCGCGGGTGATCGCGGCTACATCTGCCCGAGCTGTGGCGCGCCGTATCTCTCCGAAGAGCGCAACTTCAATCTGATGTTCCGCACCTTCTTCGGCCCCGTCGACCCGGTGGCCGAAGCCGCGCGGGCCGCGCGTGAAGCGGTCGAAGCCGGGGGTGACGACAGCGCCGTGCGTGAAGCGGTCGAACTCGCTCTGACCGAAAGCAGCGTCTACCTGCGTCCCGAAACCGCCCAGGCCATGTTCGTGCAATTCGCCAACGTCGTGCAGAGCATGAGCCCCAAGATCCCCTTCGGCATCGCGCAGATGGGTCGCTCCTTCCGCAACGAAGTCACCGTCGAACACTTCATCTTCCGCTCGGTCGAATTCGAGCAAATGGAAATGGAGTATTTCGTGCGTCCCGGCGAAGGCATGAAATGGCTCGAATATTGGAAAGAAGAGCGCATGCGCTGGTGGCAGTCGATCGGTCTCAAAGCCGAAAACCTGCGCTTCCGCAAACACGACGATGACGAGCTCGCCCACTACAGCAACGGCTGCTACGACGTCGACTACCGCTTCCCCTGGGGCTGGGACGAGCTCGAAGGCATCGCCTCGCGTACCGACTACGACCTCAAGGCACATAGCGAAGGCAGCGGCAAGAACCTCACCTTCTTCGAGCCCCAGACGCAAGATCCCGAAACCGGTAAAAACGGCTGGCGCTACCTGCCCCACGTCGTCGAACCTGCGGCTGGCGCCACCCGTGGCACCCTCGCCGTCCTCTGCGACGCCTACGACGAAGAGCCCGCCGACGAAGACGGCAAAGGCGCCAGAACCGTCCTGCGCCTCCACCCCAGACTCGCCCCCGTCAAAGCCGGTGTCCTCCCTCTCGTCAAAAAGGACGGCATGCCCGAAGTCGCCCGTCGCATCGTCCAAGACTTCTTCGACGCCGGTATCAACGCCAAATACGACGAACAACACGCCATCGGCAAACGCTACGCCCGTCACGACGAAATCGGCACCCCCTACTGCCTCACCGTCGACGGCCAAACCAAAGACGACGACACCGTCACGATCAGATATCGCGACGACCGGCGTCAGGAGCGGATCAAGGTGGCCGAGGCTGTGGAAGTCGTGCGGGAGGCGTTGCGGGCTGGGGCGTAGTCGGCCATGGGCGATGTCTGACGGCAGGAGCAGAGCTCAGGTCGATTCGTCACCCTTGGCGGCCTTCTCTTTCTCCGCCTCTTGCATCGCATGGACACAGAGCTCCTCGAAATCGACGCCGTTCTTGCGCGCCAGCTCGAGGAGCTTGGCAAATGAGTCCATGACCTCTTGTGGGATTTCGCCTCCCCGCTCCTCTCGTAGCCAAAGCGACTGGAAATGTAGGGGATGGTAGCCCTCGAGTGGCTCACCTCCTGAGATGTAGACATCGAATGGCGAGGTCGTACCACCGAAATCACAAGGAACGGTAAACCTTCTCATCCAGCCTCCTTGCCGCGAGCGGTTGTCGTTTCGGTCCTCAGGTCCGCAACGCCGCAAAGCTCGAGAAGAAGCTGAAAGTAGATGTCTTCCAGTCTTCCGATATGACGGATTGCGTCGGTCTTGCTCTGATCATCCTGATAGAGGTACACATCCCGCCGTGAGCGAGGATCGTCGATGGCTTCGGCCATGACATAGAGAATACTGTCGCGGGTCTCGGGATCCAGGTGCACGTTCTTTGCAATCGAGCTCAGAATCTGGGCCGCCGAATAGGCTACGACCGGGCTCGATGCATAAAGCTCATCGGCCAGAAGACGAAGCCGACGTTCGCCGCACGGAAAGCTGGCAGCTGGTCATCCGGCATGGCGAACGGGTCTTGGCCGCCCAGCGTAACCGAGCCCGAGGTCGGCCGGTCGAGCGCGCCGAGG
>JBCDBH010000167.1:0-12361 GCA_039184055.1 Acidobacteriota bacterium | reverse complement strand
GTGCACACCGTGGACCAGATTGATGATGCCGGCCATCGGTGAGCCTGCGTGCCAAATGCCCTCGAAGCGATGGCCGCGTGTCCGGATGATCACCGGGGCCTTTTGGCCACCTCGAGTGCGGTATTGCAGGGTTGCCAGATCGTCGCTGATGATCTGCAAGGCGTAGGGCAAATAGTCGAGGTATTGCACCTCGGCGATCGGCTTGAGGCCACGCATCGCCATGCCGATCGCTTGCCCCAAAATCGTGCACTCGCGGATCCCGACGTCGGCCACCCGGGTGGCGCCGTACTTCTCCTGAAGACCGGCGAAACCTTGATTGACGTCACCGAGCTTGCCGAGATCTTCACCGAAGGCGAGCAGATTCGGATGACGCGCCAACGCGGCGTCGAAGCAGTGGGTGAGCACCTCGAAGCCGTTGAGCTCAGTGGCGTCGGCATCGTAGGTCGGATCGACCGCTTCGATCCGTAGCGCCGACAGCGGCGACTCACTGTAGAGATGCGAGTGGTAGCGATCATGGGCCGCGTCGTGAATGCTCTTTTGCCAATCGATCAACTGCTGGCGGGCCGCGATGTCTTCATCACGACTCGCGAAGAGCACCTCGCGAGCGGTCACGAGGAGGTTGCGACGTACCGGATTGGGCAATCGGCCGAGATCGCGTCGCGCGTTGGCGATTCGTTCGGTCGCCGCGGACTGCTCGGCGATTTGATCGACCAATCCGAGAAGCGTCTCCTTGTCGGCCAGGATCGGCGCCATGAAGGCGTCCCAGGCGCGCCGTTGCGCCTCGCGAACCGACTTCTTTTCTTCTTGCTCGATGGCATCGAGCTCGGCGGCGTCGGCGAGCTGGTTGTCGATCAACCAGCCACGTAGCTTGGCGAGACAATCGTGCTCACGTTCCCACGCGAGCCGCTCGGCACTCTTGTAGCGCTCGTGGCTACCCGAGGTCGAATGGCCTTGTGGCTGCGTCAGCTCGACGACATGGACGATCGCCGGCACGTGCTCGCGACGTACCCGTTCGGCGACCTCGGCGTAGGTGCGACGTAGCGCTTCGTAGTCCCAACCGTTGACCCGGTAGATATCGAATCCGCGGTCACTACCAGGCTCGCGTTGAAAGCCCGACAGCACCGCCGAAAGGTCACCCTTGGTGATCTGGAATTCGTTCGGAACCGAGATGCCGTATTCGTCGTCCCAGATCGAAATCACCGCCGGGGCGCCGAGCACGCCGATCGCGTTGACCGCTTCCCAGAACATGCCTTCGGCGCAGCTCGCGTTGCCGATCGTGCCCCAGGCGATTTCATTGCCGTCGCGGGAGAATTTCGCGGTCTCGGCCCACGTGCGCAAGGAGTCGAGGTCGCGGTAGAGCCGTGACGCGTAGGCGAGCCCGACGAGTCGAGGCATTTGCGATCCGGTGGGGGAGGTATCGGCGGCCGACTGAGGGCGGGTGGTTTGATCGATGAACAGGCCCTGGTCGTCGAGGACCCGGGTGGCGAAATGGCCGTTCATCTGTCGACCCGCCGACGCCGGTTCGCGCTCGACGTCCGGGTCGGCGTAGAGCTGGGCGAAGAACCCTTCGACATCGAGTAGGTCGAGGGCCATCATGACCGTTTGGTCACGGTAGTAGCCCGAGCGGATGTCGCCAGCGCCGAACGCGCGCGCCATGGCGATCTGCGCGAGCTCCTTGCCGTCGCCGAAGATGCCGAATTTGGCTTTGCCAGTGAGAACCTCGCGACGGCCGAGCAGGCTGGTATGGCGGCTGCGCCAACCGAGTCGATAGTCGGCGAGCGCTTCATCGCGCGAATACGGGGTGGACGTGAATACAGTGGTGGCTTCGATGTTCGTCAAATCGCGGGTATCCCTCGGATCGCGTTTGTCGATTACGCGTCTCGTACGCGTTGTCTCGTATGACTGATCGAGAACGTAGCCGCGTCAGGTAGCGGCGTATGGCAGCTGGCAAGTGGTAATCGGACCGGCTGCGGATGCCAAGAGGGTCGCGCCGTAGGTCGAGAAAGCCAGAGCCGGGGCGAGCATAGCACAGGAATTGTGCATGAGACCGCATGTCTCACGGGTGACTTCGACCGCTCGGCTTGACTTCTATCCAGAGGCGGCTATAAACAAGTGTCCATGACCACTCCCCGCTATTCTCCAGATCTCCTTCGTGCCCTTCCGAAGTCCGATCTTCATCTACATCTCGATGGCTCGCTTCGTCTCGAGACGCTCATCGAGCTGGCGCGCGAGCGCAAAGTTCATCTGCCCTCGGAGACTCCCGAGGGGCTTCTCGAGTTGGTATTCAAAGAGAGCTATCGCGATCTTCCAGAATACCTCCAAGGATTCGCGCTGACCTGCGCGGTGCTCACCGACCCCGAGTCGCTCGAACGCGTCGCCTACGAGATGGCGTGCGACTGCCTCGAGGAAGGGGTGTGCTACATCGAAGTGCGCTTCGCGCCCCAGCTCCATGTTCGCCCCGGATTCGATAGCAACCAGGTGCTCGCCGCGGTCGATCGTGGGCTGGCTCGCGCCCGTCGTGAGCACGAGGCCTCTGCCGCGGTTCGCGAGCACGGCGCGCCACCGTTTCGCTACGGCATCATCACCAGCGCGCTCCGTTTCTTCACGCCCGAGTTCTCGCCCTATTACAAGCAGCTTTTCGAGGTGCTCGACGAGTGGCCCAAAGAAGAGATCTACGGCGTCGCGTCGATGTCCCTTGCGCGGGCTGCGGTCGCGGCTCGTGACGATCATGGTTTGCCGGTCGTCGCGTTCGATCTCGCGGGCGCCGAGGCCGGGCATCCGGCTTCCGAGCACGTCGACGCCTACGCCTTCGTCCATCGTCATTTCATGCACAAGACGGTGCATGCCGGTGAGGCCTATGGCCCCGAGAGCATCTTTCAGGCCTTGACCCTGCTCAACGCGGATCGTCTCGGGCACGGTACCCATCTCTATGATGCGTCGCAGGTCCACAATCGTGAGAATCCTGAGGGTTATGTCAAAGGCCTCGCGGAGTACATCGCCGATCGGCGAATCACGTTGGAGGTGTGCATCACCTCGAACCTGCAAACCATGCCGCAGCTCGAGGGCAAGGTCGAGAATCACCCCTTCGGGCGGATGGTGAAGGATCGTCTTTCGGTGGCCATCTGCACCGACAACCGACTGGTGTCGCGCACCTCGGTGACCCGAGAGCTCGGGCTCGCCTGCAACGCGTTCGACTTGACGCCTCACGAGCTACGCAATGTCGTGATTCACGGCTTCAAACGCAGCTTCTACCCGGGTGAGTATCGGGAAAAACGAGGCTATGTTCGCCAGGTGATCGACTACTACGACAAGGTCATGGACGAGCATCGGTCGGAGTAGTCGAACGGCGAGTGCCCAACGACAAAACGCCGTCTTGCCCGACGGGGCGAGACGGCGTCATGACGATCGGTCGATCGAGTCGAAGGGTCAGCGAGTCTCTTCGCCTTCGCTCTCTTTCTTGTCCTCGAGCGCACTCACCGCGTCACGAATCGCTTCGGCGTCGTAGCCACGGATGACGGTGCCATCGATGTCGAGCACGGGAATACCGGAGCGACCGAAACGACGCGCGAACTCTTGCCCGGCGGCCCGGTCGCGCTCGATGTCTTTGGCGACATAGGGCACGTCGAGAGCGTTGAGCAGTTTTTCAGCGCGCTGGCAGTAGCCACACCACTCGGTGCGGAAGAGCACGACACGGTTGGCCTCGGTACGCTCGTGGCTGGCATCGATATCGACGCTGGCGAGCGGCAGGGAACCGGCTTTGCCATCAGGATGGGTGAAGACGACTCGGTCGCCTTCGATCGACCACGAGCCTTGTGTCTCGATTGCGACACCGCCTTGCGTCACCAGCCAGTCGGCGACGATAGGGGTGGCGATGATGAGAGCGATCAGGGCGATGAAGAGGTGGCGAGCGCGAAACTTGGGCATGGTGAAAAACCTCCGGCGATGATGTGCACGCATTATCTACGTCCCTCGTACAGTGGGTCAACCGATCGGAAAACGGTGCGCGCGGCATGCGCCACCACTTCGAGGTACGATCAGGCACGATAGGTGGTTCACACCAGGGAGTGAGATTGACGATGTTGACCAGTTCACAACGAAAGAGATTGCGTGGCCTCGCGCACGCCTTGAAGCCATCGGTGCATATCGGCCATGGCGGTTTGAGCGATGCTCTCTTGACCCAGCTCGACGCCGAGCTCGATCATCACGAGCTCATCAAGGTGAAGTTCGTCGACTTCAAAGACCAGAAACGAGAAGCCTGTGACGAGATCGGCGCCGCGCTGCATAGCGAGACGGTCGGCATCATCGGCCATATCGCCATTCTTTTTCGACAGTCGCGTGATCCCGAGAAGCGACGGATCGAGATCGACGATCTGTGAAGACATGACGACCTCGAGTAGAGGAGACCGATGACGATTCCCCCGGTAGCCTTGGCACGCTTCGAGCACGGACTGCGACCGCTCATGACGCGTTTGCCGTTCGCGCTCGCGGTGGAGGTGTATAGCCGTGGTCGCGAGCGCTTCTTGCGTCAGCTGGTCGCCGCCAGGCCGGCGCCACGCCACGTGCCGTCGTCGCTCACCCAAACGCTTTGGGGCATCGAGTTTCGCGCGCCGCTCTTCAATGCCGCCGGCATGTTCAAGAACGGCCGAGGCTACGAGCTCTGTGCCGCGCACGGCGCGGGCGCGTATCTCGCCGGTACGACCACGTCGCGGAGACGACGTGGCAACGATCGCCAGAGTCCGCCACGACCGTTTTTTCCCTATCCACGCTCCCACGCGGCGGTGAATTGGCTCGGCTTGCCCAACGACGGGCACGCGGCGGTCGCGTCGCGTCTCGCCAACGTCGATCGGGTGCCCGGTTGTCCGATCGGGGTCAGCGTGGGGACGGATACGGACGGATCCGTGCAAGAGCGACTCGAAGGTCTGCTCGACGGTCTCCGTCACTACGACGATGCCGGTGTCGACTTCATCGAGATCAACGAGAGCTGTCCGAACACCGAGGAAGGGGCGACGCCTTTCGCCGCTCTCGCCGAGCGCTTGGAGACGCTGAGCAGGTCTTTTCTTCGGCATCGCAATCGACGCCTACCGGTGCTGGTCAAGTTTTCGTGTGACACCGATCCCGAACGGGTCGCCGAGCTGATCGATCTCCTGCTGACCCTGCGTTTCGACGGGGTGATCTTCGGCAATACATCGACCGCTTACGATCGTCACCGCGCGACGATCGATCCGTCGGAGCGTGGCGCCTACGACACCTTCGCGCGTCGTTTCGGCGGTGGGGTGAGCGGCCGTGTCTTGGCGGCCGACGCTCGCACCCTGTGTGGCACCGCGTCACGGATCGTGAGCGAGAAACAACCGACCGATGAGTTCCATGTCGTGCGGGTCGGCGGTGTCGAAACCGCTACGGACGTCGATGAGGCGCTCGCCGACGGTGCCGCCTTGTGTCAGTGGTACACGGGACTCTTCTCGGCCTACGCCACGCATGGTGACGACCTCTACGCCAAGCTCTACGGCTCGATGCCGGCGCGTAACGAATAAGCCTCTTTGCGCAGCTGACTCCGCAGACGACCTTCGGCATCCAGCCGGGCGAGACCGAGCACGACGCCGTCGTAGCGCACCAGCACCTGACCCGGCGCGGTGCACCGTGAGCGGAGCGTCTCGGGCAGGTCGAGCTCATCCCGGGTGAAGAAACGACTCGCGTCGTCGGCGTGGTCGAGATCGATCACGTTGCGGGTCGCATGATGTCCGAGCAGCCGTAGCGCGCCGTGGGTCAGTCGTGGCTCGACACCGGCGGTGTAGGCGAACGGGATGCCGATCGCCTGAATCTCGAAACCCATCGGCGCGTCGATTCCACGGCGCATCATGAAGAGGCGTTGCCGTCCCGGTTGGTGCACGCTGAAGTCGTCGAGCACCGCGTGTGGGATTCCGAATCGATCGACGAGATGATCGTGGAAGCGGGTGGCATCGGCCGCCTGCAGCGCATCGATGATCATTGGTTGCTCCCGGCTTTTTCCAAGACGGCGGCGAAGAACCCACCGGTGTCGTTGTCATGCGGATACAGCCGCATCGCACCGGTCATGGCTGGGTGGTAGTCGGCGTCGCGCCAGCTGGTGAGACCGGGGCGCGTGGTCAGGCCCGGGAGCCGTGCCGGTATCACCGTGAGCTCGGGATAGGCGTCGAGGATCGATGAGACGATCGCCTCGTTTTCTTCCGGAGCGTAGGTACAGGTGGCGTAGACGATCCGTCCACCCGGGCGGCAGCGCTGCACGGCTTTTTCGAGGATGGCGCGCTGCACCCGTCGGGTTCGCAACCAGCCGGGATCGTCGTCACGTCGCCGATCGAGCCGTTCGATCACCGCCGCGTTTTTGCGTGACGTGCCTTCACAGCTACAGGGAACGTCGGCGAGCACCCGATCGAACGATCCGATGCCGGCGCTCAGGCTCGCGGCGTCCCCGACGGTCACGACACACGAGGTGATGCCGAGTCGTTCGGCATTGCGCACCAGCACGCCGAGACGTTGGCTATGTCGGTCGACCGCGACCATCGTGCCCCGATCGGCGATTCGTACCGCCATTTGAAGACTCTTGTTGCCGGGCGCGGCACAGAGCTCGAGCAAGCGCTCGTTCGGCTCGGGAGCGAGGAGCTCGACGGCGGTCATCGCCGCTTCTTCTTGGATGTGACAAAGACCGGTGATGTGCGCCAGCGTGCGGGGTACCGACACGGCACCGACCTCGAGTCGAAGCGCCCCGGGATTCCAGCCGATCGGCGTTGCGGACATGCCTTCGCGCTCCAACCAGCGTCGTAGTCGTTGCTGATCGGTCCGCAGGGTGTTGGTCCACACGGTCGTGGGCAGGGGTTCGAGGGCGCGGCGGGCGAAGGCTGGCCAGTCGTCGACCACCGACCGATAGCGCGCGAGCGGATGTGACATACGACCAGCGTACAATGAACGGTGTATCGACGAATCTTCCCACGCTCGCTCTCGTAGGAACCCCTATGTCATCGACCGCTCGAGCCAAGACGATCGGAAAGCGCGTCGTACCCGTCGTCGCCGGCTGCTGTCTCGCCGCGCCGCTCAGCCTTCTGATCAGTGTCTTGCTACAGATCCTGGGGATCTGGGAGCTGTCACTCGGTCAGTTTGCGACGGTTCTGCTGGCGACCTTGGTGCTCGAATGGGTGATCGCCTGGCTGTGGGTGCGGCTGACCTACCAGATCGGTGTGCGGCTCTTCTTTTCCTATCTGCTCATCGGCTTGATACCCGTTCCCCTCTTTTGCGTGCTCTTGGGTCTATTGACCTACGTCATTCTGGGTCAGTACGCCGCCGTGCAAGTCGGCGCGCGACTCGATTCGATCGAGGCCGAGCTTGCTGATCGTGTGGCCGCGGCGTCGGTTCACGACGATGGCGATGTGGCCCCCACGGTGCTCGGTCGAGAAGGCGTGGGTGATCTACGCGGCGCGCCGCGCTGGGTGATCGCCAGCACCGATGGCACGATCGAAGCCACCAGCGAGGCCGCAGCCCCGCCGATTCCCACCTGGGTCACCGACGGCGCCCGGGTACAAGGTTTCTTTTTACTCGACGGCATCCCGGTCAAGGCGGCTGTCGAACGTCGTGGCGAACGGCTGATCGCCGCCTGGGTTCGACTCGATATCGACACCGCCAGCGAGCTCGGTCGTGATGGCTGGTGGGGGCTGCAATTCAGCGCTAGCGATCGGGTGAAGACCAGTACGGATGACGGTTTCAACGTCTCGATTTCGGAGGTCGAGGATGAAGACGACCAAAACGAAGACCAGACCCCACGCCCCGAACTGCTGAGCGCCAAACCTCTGGCCGGCACGCTGGACGACAGTGGCGATGGGGGCGCGTGGTGGCGCAACCGCTGGCTTTACTTTACGCGTTTGGATCTGCCCCTCCGCGACTGGACAGACGGTGAGGCATACGAGGAGCGTCCGGTAACGACGGTGCTGCGCACCTCGGTCTTCGAATCGGTCGGTGATCTCTTCCGTACCCCGTACGGGCTCGGCAATCTGATCCACGTCTTCTTCATCGGCTTTTTCGCCGTCGCGATGAGCGCCTATTCGTTCGTGGTGTTGATCGCGGCCTGGATCATCCTGTCGATCGTGCTCTCGACGGCGCGATTGAGCCGAGGTGCGCGAGCCATCGAAGCAGGCGATCTGAGCTATCGCATCCCGGTGCGCCAAGAGGACCAGCTCGGTGATCTCGCCGCGTCGTTCAACAACATGACCGCGGCGGTCGAAGACATGATGGCCGGCGCGGCGGAACGCGAACGGCTGGCGCGTGAGCTCGAGCTGGCGCGCGAGATCCAGCGCAGTCTCTTACCCGGCGAGCGTTTTCGTCACGGGGCCTACGCGCTCACCGCTCACGTCCGACCGGCCGCCGAGATCGGTGGCGACTATTTCGATCTGTTCGCCGACGGTGACCATCTCTTGCTGTCGGCGGGGGATGTCGCCGGGCATGGTACGTCCACGGGTCTGGTGATGGCGATGATCAAGTCGGCGGTCGCCACGCTGGTTCGCGAAGGCTATCGACGCACCGAGGTGCTCGAGCGGCTCAATCAGCTGATGCTCGCGCAGCCTCGCTCGCTGCGCATGGTGACCTTTGTCCTCATCGAGCTCGACGCCGAAGGCCACGGCACGTTCACCAACGCCGGTCATCCACCGCCCTTGGTCAGTGGCCCCGATGGCGTCGAGGAGTTGCTCGCACCGTCCTTGCCGGTGGGTTTTCGTTGGCCACAGCCACCACGGAGTCGCAGTTTCGTGCTGCCACCGGGTGGACGCCTGGTGGTCTATTCCGATGGCTTGGTCGAAGCGGTCAACGCCGACGATGAGCCGTTCGGATTCGATCAGCTCCGCGAGGTCGTGGCAACTCATACCGAGGCCTCGGCGCACGGACTCTTGGAAGCGGTCCTATCCGCGTTGGTGGCTCACACTGGAAGCCGCGATCTCGATGACGACCTGACGCTTCTGGTGGTCGAGCGCGAAAGACCGGAAGCGAAGGAGTCGGACGAGAGCGAGCCCGAGGAGAGCGAAGCTGAAGAGGCATCGGACGAGGACACAGAGCCGGACGGGGATGAAGTGGTTGACGAAGCAGAGGAGGAGGCTTCGTCGACCTGACGACTCCACCACATGGTAGGGTCTCGGCTTCGATGCCGAGTCGCGGAAACTTCCTCCTCTTCTTGCTCTTGCCGAGTCTGCTGCTGGCGTTGTCGGGCTGCGGATCGTCGCCCGAGCCCATGCGAGTGCGCAGTGTCGTTCTCATCTCGATCGATACGCTACGCGCCGATCATCTCGCCACCTATGGCTATGAGCGCGACACCTCGCCTCATCTCGATCAATTCGCCGCCGACAACGTGGTGTTCGACCGTGCGTATGCGCCGTCGTTTCAAACCGCCGAGTCTCATATGTCGGTCTTTACCGGTCTCTACCCGTCGGTGCACCGGGTCTACAACGGCGCGGCGGGACGGGGTGGCTCGCTCTTTCCCGAGATCGAGACGCTGCCGCAGCGGTTTGCCGCGCATTCCTTTCAGACCGCCGGCTTTCACGGTGGCGGCAATGTCACCGGCTCGATCGGTTTTGGCCGTGGCTTTCACACCTACGAACAGGTGGGCACTCCCGATCTGGCGATCGAGTGGCTCCAGGAACGGCGTCGTGATCAACCGTTCTTCCTCTTTTTTCACACCTACCGGGTGCATGATCCGTACGTTCCGGATCCACCGTTCGATAGCTTCTTTTACGAAGGTGAGAAGAACTTCGACTCTGAGACCTTCCGCAAGTTGCGACGCGAGCAGGGTGGACGCGCGGCGCGTGATCATTTCTGGAGTCAATTCGATACCGATGATCCAAACGACGTCCAGGAGCTGGTCGACCTCTACGATGCCGGTGTTCGCCAAGCCGATCACGAGATCGGTCAGCTACTCGCCGCCATCGAAGAGCTCGCGCCTCGGGCGATCGTCATCATCATGTCCGATCACGGTGAGGAATTCGGCGAGCACGGTGGCTTTCTCCACGGTGCCCTGTGGGAAGAGCTCATCCACGTGCCGCTGATGATGCGGATCCCGCACATGGGAGACGTCGCCGGACGGGTTCCTTACGCGGTCAATTTGATCGATCTCAATCCCACCATTCTCGATCTCGCCGGATTGCCCGTCTTCGAGCACAGTCAGGGACGGAGCTTGATCCCGACCATCCGAGGCAAGCGCGAGGTGCACCACGAGATCTTGAGCGAGCGGCTCTATCCCGGTCAGCAGCGCGAGGCCTACCTCGATCGCAACCGGGCGATGATCGTCGACGGATGGAAGAAGCTGGTGTGGGATCGTGACAAGAATTCCTACCTCTTCGACCTCGAAATCGATCCGGGCGAGCAACACAATCTGTGTTGCGATCACCGCTTCTGCATGGACAAGGTTCACCGGATGCGTTGGCTGACCCGTGAAAACGAGCGGCATCGTCGGCGTCTCGGGATCCCACGTCACGAATACATCGCCGAGGAAGTCGAAGTCGACGAAGAGCTACGCGAGCAGCTCGAAGCGCTCGGCTATGTCTGATCGCTCTCGGATCGAGGCGGCATGCGTCGGTTTCGACTGACCCGCCAGGCATCGGCCGAATAGAGACCGACCGCCAGCCAAATACAGACGAAGGCCTTCTGGTGACCGGCGGTGAAAGGCTCGGCGAAGACCAGCACGGCGATCAGGAATTGCATCGTCGGTGCGATGTACTGCATGAAGCCGATGGTCGACAAACGCAGTCTGCGGACGCCGTTGGCGAACCACAGCAGCGGCACGGCGGTGACGACACCTCCCGCCGGCAAGAGCAGCGACGTCGCGAGATCCTGGCCGAAGACCAGCTCACCGGTGGCGGCCAGATAGCCGAGATACCCCAGGCACAACGGCAGCAGCAGCGCGGTCTCGACCAACAGACCCACCAGACCATCGGCACGCACGGTTTTACGCAGCAGCCCGTAAAGCCCGAAGGAACTGGCGAGCAACAGCGAGATCCACGGCACCACGCCGTATCCGATCGCCAGCACCAGCACACCGACCACCGCCAGACCCGCGGCGAGCCACTGCACCGGTCGTAGCCGCTCGCCCAAAAACGCCATGCCGAGCAGGACGCTGACCAGCGGGTTGATGTAGTAGCCGAGGCTCGCCTGGAGCACCTGATCGTGAAAGACCGCCAGAATGAACACCAGCCAGTTGATGGCGATGAGCACCGTCGTCGCCAGCAAAACGCCGAGGGTGCGTCGATCACGCAACACGGTACGGACCGAAGCAAGACGTCCCTGCCAAACGAGCACGGCCATGAGCAGGGGCACCGACCAGGCGATGCGGTGCGCTAGCACCTCGAGCGGGGGCACGTGGTCGACCGCCTTGAAATAGAAGACGATGAATCCCCAGGCGAGATACGCCCCGAGTGCATTGATAAACCCCTCGCGGGTGCTCGCGGCGTCGGTCAGGCTTGCACTGTCGGTCGCGCTCACATCGGTCGTGCTCATGGTCGAGCACCGATGATCAGGTTGAAGGCTTCTTGGACCGGGTTGTCACCGCGTCGACGCAAGGCGGCGTCGAGCTCGGGATCGTCACCGGAGTGCAAGAACGTCTGAAGACGTTCGCGTAGGGCATCGTCCAGCGGTTCGTCGAGGGCCCGAGCCAGCTCGTCGGTCGCCGAGTCGTCGAGGGTGGGTGAGGGCATGGGCTCGACAACTTCCGGCCCCGCGAGCTCGGATGGAGAATCGGATCTAGACCACGACCGTGGCGTGCTCAAAAGACGTTCGGGCACGGGCAAACCGAGACGTCTCAATCGATCGCGTCGCCACGCGAACAGCTCGTCGATCGGTCGAGTGTTGAGGACGTGCTTGGGCTCGATCCAGCCACGACGCGCGGCGGCGAGAGCGAATTCCCATCCACCCAGGGCGGCTGGCTCGTGGGCGTCGGTGTCGAGCACCAGCATCACCCCCATGTCACGCGCGCGGCGACACAGAATGTCGTTCAAGTCCATGCGACGCGCCTTGCCATTGACCTCGAGCGCCACACCGAGACGGCGCGCGGTATCGAATACGCGGTCGATGTGAAAGCTGATGCCCTCACGTTTGCCGAGCTTGCGCGCTGTGGGATGACCGAGCACATCGACCACGCCGGTCTCCATGGCGCGAATCAAACGCGCGGTCTGTGCATCGGCATCGAGATCGAAGGCGCTGTGCACGCTCGCCACCACCCAATCGAGTCGAGACAACACGGTGAGATCGAGATCGAGCGTGCCGTCGGCGAGAACATCGACCTCGATCCCCCACAATACGTGGATCCGGTCCAGTTCCGACTCGACTGGGTGGTGGCGAGCGTGCACAGCGCCTTCGATCT
>JBCDBH010000166.1:0-12473 GCA_039184055.1 Acidobacteriota bacterium | reverse complement strand
CTCGACCGCGACGCTCGAGGTCAACGCGGGTGCGCCTCTGGGTGACGATCTCTATCGCCTGCTGGTCTGTGGCTCGACCACGATCCGTGACCTCGCCGGCAATGCTCTCGACGGCAACGCCGACGGCACCGGTGGCGACGACTTCGTGCGTACCTATCGCGTGTCGCGCACCAATCAATTCGTCAACGGCAATCTCGACTGCTCGATCGATGCCTGGACGGCTGTCAGCACCGATCCGAACGAAATCACCTACAGCACGGAAGACGTCGACAACTCGTCGCTATCGGGATCGGTCCAGATCACCAACCTGACCGCGGGCATCGAGTTCGCATTCGGCCAGTGCCCGACGGTGGAGGGCGACACCGCCTACAACTTCCGTGGGGCGATTCGCGTCGACGCCGACCCTGGAACGGGACTCCAGCTCCGCCGGGTCTGTGAGCTCTTCTCCACGCTCGCCTGCGCGGGAAGCCCGATCCTGACCACGATCGACGTCACGCTCCTGGAGGACACCGACGGTCTGTGGCAGCCTCTAGCCGGTCGCGTCGACACGCCTTCGGGCACGCTCTCGGCGCTTTGCAGCTTCGACGTGCTGGCGCCGAACGGTGACGATTTCGATGTCTTCCTCGATGATCTCTTCCTCGGTCAGGGAATCATCTTTTCCGACGGCTTCGAATCGGGCGACACCTCGGCATGGTCTTCGACGGTGCCATGAAGGCTGGACGATGACGACGAGCGATACGCCAACGTGTCCGGTCCGCGTCACCGGCATCGAGATCGAGGAAGCCGGTGACGGCTTCATCGTCTATGATCCGGCGCGCGATCGAGTCCATTACCTCAACCACACTGCGGCGCTCGTCCTCGAGCTCGCTACGGGTGAGCTGAGCGTCGAGGGCATCGCCAATTGGATTGCCAGGGTCTACAACCTCTCACCAGCACCCGAGGCGGATATCGCGCAGCTGGTCGATGAGCTGACCCGAGAGGGCCTTCTGGAAGGGGCGCTTGCACCCGGAAGCGATTCCGACAGGAGCATCGACCGACCGGGCGAACTGAACCGAACCCAAGAAGAGGACGAACCCCGTCATGTCACCCGTTGAGCTCGAACACCTCCTCGAATCCTGCGGTTCCACACGCCGGGACTTCCTCAAAAAGCTGATCCTCGGTACGGCCTATGTCACCCCTCTCGTGACGTCTTTCACGATGACCGACCTCGGACTGGGATCCGCCAACGCATCGATCGAGGTCTATTGCCCGAATACAACCGGTGGCTCGACCTTCGTCGGCATCGATCCCGAAACGGGTGCGCCCACCTCCAACGTCGTCGTACGCAAGACCTCGTCCCCCGACAATGTGTCTCCCGGTGACCTTTTGACCTTCACGGTCGAAGTGCACAACTGCATCGGCGCCGCGACGGCAAACAACGTCGTCGTCAGCGATCCGCTACCGGCCGGCACGGTCTTTCAGTCGACCCAGCAGGTCAGCGGCCCGCCCGCCACCATGTTCGGGGTGAACGCCGGGGTCTGGGAAGCGACGTTCAACACCTTGATGGCTGGGGACACGCCGGCGGTCTTCGAGATCGTCGTTCTGATCCAACCGTGATCCCGATCGGCCGCTCACCAGCGTCGTGCGTCTGACCGCCGCGCTCATCGCCCGCGACGAAGAGCGATTCTTACCCGGGTGTCTCGAATCACTCGAGGATGTGGTCGACGAGGTCGTGGTGGTCGACACCGGTTCCAAAGACGCCACGCCGACCATCGCTCGCCAGGCCGGAGCTCGCGTGCTTCACCATGCCTGGCGCGACGACTTCGCGGCGGCGCGCAACGTCGCCCTCGATGCCGCGCGAGGCGACTGGATCCTCTACATCGACGCCGATGAGCGCGTGCGTGGCGGCCGTCCCGATTCGCTTTCGAAACAGCTCGAGGATCGCAGCATCGTCGGTCTGACGGTGCGCTTCCGACCGGCGACCGGATTCACGCTCTACAACGAGCATCGCCTCTTTCGTCGCCACCCCGACATACGCTTCCGCGGCGTCATTCACGAGACCCACCTTCCCGATCTCTACCGTCTCGCCGGTCGTGACGGCCTGCACATCGAGCACAGCGAGCTCGCCCTCGATCATCTCGGCTACGACGGGGACATCAGCCACAAGCACCCTCGCAACCTGCCTCTGCTCGAGGCTCGGGTGCGCGACGATCCCGACCACGTCTTTTCCTGGTGGCACCTGGGCCAAACCCTCGAGGGTCTCGGTCGGAGCGAAGACGCCGCGACGGCTTGGCGACAGGGGCTCGAAGCGTCGCGTCGAGACGGCGGCGGCACGGGCATCATGATCCTCCCCTATCTCGCACTGCTGGACCGCACGGCAAAGCTCGAGCGACGACTGGACGAGAGCCTGTGGCGGGAGGCCGACGAGCGCTTTCCGCGTCATCCACGGCTGCTGTGGTTACGAGCGTTGGCCCGCATCGACGATGAAGAGTGGGCGGCCGCGGCCAACGACCTAGAGATTCTGGTGGCGACGGATCTCGAGCAGCCGGTTGCGGCGCAGCTCGCCACCGAGGAGCGGCTCTTCCTCACCGAAGCGCCGCTTCGTCTCGCCCACTGTCTGTTCCGTTTGGAACGCTACGCCGAAGCGAGCACGCTCTATCGATGTTTGGAAGACGAGCAAGGGATGGAAGAGGTCACCGTCTGGCGGCGCTTGGCCGAGATTCGCGCCAGGCGTCACGCCACCGAAACCCCCGCCGAAACCGGATCTGCGGAGTCATCCACCCATGGCTGAGCTCACCGACCCCGTCCTCATCCTGACGCCGATCAAGGACGCCGCCGATTGCTTCGAGAGCTACTGTCGTCTGCTCGACAGCTTTACCTATCCGCCAGAGCTCCTGTCCGTCGGCCTCCTGGAAAGCGACAGCCGCGACGACTCGTGGAACGTCTTTCAGACGGGACTCGAACGGATCCGAGGCAAGCGCCGCGCGGCTCGGATCTGGAAGAAAGACTACGGCTTCCGACTACCGCCAGGGGTACCGCGCTGGGCGCCACCCTTTCAAATCGCTCGGCGTGGCGTCATCTCGAAAAGCCGCAACCAGCTCTTGTCACGCGCCCTGGACGACCAAGAATGGGTGCTGTGGATCGACGTCGACGTGATCGAGGCGCCGGCCGACATCATCGAGACCTTCTTGGCCACGGGTCGAGACCTGGTCCACCCGCATTGCCTACACCAATACCGTGACGAGACCTTCGATCTCAACGCTTGGCGCGACCAGGGCCGTCTCCACCTCGACGATCTGCGTGAGGAGGGTGACCTCGTCCGCCTCGACGCGGTGGGTGGCACCATGCTTTGGGTCCGCGCCGATCTCCATCGCGACGGTCTGATCTTCCCGAGCTTTCCCTACGGCGCGGGCAACGCCGCGATACGTGATCCGAGCCCGTTCGGCATGAAAGGCGAGCTCGACACCGAAGGTCTCGGCATCCTCGCGCTCGACATGGGTATCCAGCCGTGGGGCATGCCGAACGTCGTCATCCGTCACCGCAACGCTTGATCGATGCCAAACCGACCACGCTGGCGTCACGTCGTCGCCGCCCTCGCCTTCTGTTTGAGCTCGGTCTTTTCGTCGTCGATCCACGGCCAGACCCCCGGTGAAGAGGGACCCGACGCGGAGGCCGTAGAGCGATTACGCGCCCTCGGATACATCGATTTCCCCCGCGAGACGCCGTCCGTGCGCGGGAAATCAGGTCTCCAGCTGCTCCGCATCCGACGTGCCGCGCCAGGCTATACGCTCATCACCTCCCTGCCCGAGGCACGCGCTCTGCTCGTGGACATCAAAGGTCAGGCGGTCAAGTCATGGCACGACCCGCGCAGCGCGACGTGGACCCGCGCCGAGCTTCAGGAGAACGGTGATCTGTTGGTGCTCGGCGTGTGGAAAGAGGAGAGCGGATCTCAGCGGAAACCACGCCGGGTGCCCAACTACATGGCCCGATACGACTGGCATGGCCGTCTGCTCTGGCAAACCCAGGGCACCTTTCATCACGACCTCGATGTCGATCCGAATGGAACGATCTACTCCCTCGGTCTGGCCAAACGCACTATCGACGACACGCTACACATCCAGGATCACACCATCGTGGTGCTCTCGGCACAAGGCGAGCGACAGAGGAAGCTCTCCCTTTTCGATCTGCTGTCGTCCGACCCGGCGCGTTTTCGTCTGCCACGAACCACCCATCATCCGCATGGGCGAACGGCGGCCGGGCGTGTCGATCTCATCCACGCCAACGCCATCACCCTGATGCCGTTCCCCTCGTTGATCGAACGAGGCGAGCTCTACGATCCCGCCAACGTCCTGGTGACCGTGCGTCACCAAGATCTGATCGCGATCGTCAACTTGGAAACAGAGCAACTGCTCTGGGTATGGGGCCCAGGCGAGGTGCAGTTCCCCCACGAAGCCACGTGGCTCGAGAACGGCAACGTGCTGCTCTTCGACAACGGCTCCGAGACGCGTGGCTTTTCGCGAATCGTCGAGGTCGACCCCACCACCGACGAGGTGGTGTGGACCTTCACCGCCAAAGATCCCAAGACGTTCTATAGCGACGGACGCGGCACGGTTCACGCGCTACCGAACGGCAATGTGCTGGTGGCCAGCTCCAACCAAGGCAAGATCTTCGAAGTCACCCGCGAAGGCGAGGTCGTCTGGCGCTACCTCCACCGTGACGACAACGGTGAGCTCACGGCTATCCGCGCCCAGCGCTACCCTCCGTCGATGATCGAACCCTTGCTCGATCTACCTCCTCGATCGACTCCCTGAGCCTTGCGAACGGCTCGGGCCAGCTGGACGAACGTCGGTGTCCGGACCCGCTCGACCAGCTGCTCGAAGCTCGGTGAAAACGGCCGCGTACGCCAGGCGTGCAGCGCGGCGTAAGCCTCGTCGTCGGTCGCCAGGTGTCGAAGATGCGCGGCGAGGGCCGCCGGCGACTCGAAGTCCGCGGCGTCGATATAGCAATCCGGTGCCGGCGCCAGCTCACGCACGTCGGCCGAGCCTCGATAGACCGGCACCGAGCCGACCGTCAGAGGATCGTAGAATTTGTCGGTGACATAGTCGGAGGAGATGGAATTCTCCATCGCCAGCGTGAATTTGTAGCGCGCCATCAGCGCCACCCGTCCTTCGAATCCCGGCCCCACCTCGCGATCACAGGTCTTGAGCAGCCGACCACACGAGTCGACTTTGATATGTCGCATGAGGTCGAAAACGTAGCGATTGCGACCACACCGGTCGTAAGGATTCGACTGCAGATGCACCACCGCGATCGGTTCGTGCTCCGTCCGTGGCGGGCGGCGAAAGCCCTTCAGGGAAGGCACAGAAAAGTACGGCGTGAAGACGTCGGCGGACCGTTCGTGACTCATCATGAGATCGCAGCGCTCGCGCACCCGTGGATCCCCGAAGGCGGGACACGTGACCCGACTCTCCAGACACCAGCCGACCCAAATCTGACCGGCTGGCTTGGGTCGTTCGAGAAGAAGCCCGGCCGGGAGGGTCGGCAAATGAAAGACCACCGCCTCGGCCATCTCGCAGTCTAAAGGCCCGAAAGAGGGCTCGATTCCGGCCTCCGCCAGATGGGCGCGCTTGGGCCACTCTTTGAAAAAACGGTTGAAGAAAGCAACACGGAGCGTCATGCAAGAACCTCGAGAGAGTCGGCAAAGCGATGGCTGACGCCATCCTGGTCGTGATGGCGTCGCACCCAATCGTAGGCGCTTTCGCTCAAGCTTCGGCACAAATCCGGCGATCGAGTCAATCGCAACGAAGCGGCGACCAGCTCGTCGACGGTCTCGGCGATCAGCATGTGTTCACCATCGCGGACCCGCAAGCCGTCGGCGCCCATCGAGGTGGTGACGACTGGCACACCTGAGGCAAACGCCTCGAGAATCTTGATCCGGGTGCCACCGCCGGCCCGAAGCGGTAGCACCACCTGATCGGCCCAGGCGTAGTGAGGCTCGAGATCATCGACATCGGTCAACAGCTCGACATCGTCCAGCGTGCCGAGCTCGACGACGTCCGGTGACGGTCGGCGACCGATCAAACGCAGCCGCACATTCAGGCCTTGGCTCCGTAGTCGCGGCACGATGGCCAACGCCAGCTCCCTGGCGGCTGCCCGGTTCGGCAGGTAGGTCAAGTTGCCGGCCAGCAGCAGCCGCAGGGCCGTCGCCCCGACCTCGGTACTCTCGGGACGTTCCCACGACGTCGAACGATCGGGCACCGCCACCGCGTTCGGCAGGACATCGACCCCCAGACCGGGCAAGCGTCGACGGACGCGTTCAGCGTGTTCGTCCTGGGCCACCAGGAGATGATCGGCCCACGGTAGATGGGTCGCTTCGAGCGTCTCGTAGAGCTCGGCTTCGAGACGATGCCTGGCCGCATGCGTGGGATCGAGCTCGGCCAGACGCCGATGGGTCGTCGCTTCGTCATCGTCGAGATCGACGAGCCGAAAACCGAGCGAGCCACCACTCTGCTCGATCGGCCGTACAAAGGGCAGCAAATAGCTCCGAAACACCAACGTATAGCGATAGTCCAGGGGATCCAGCTCACCGTGGAGCCGCGCCACCGCCGTGTGGGTGACGAAGCGACAGGCCGTGGGGCGACCCAAGCGCAGCAGCGCTTCGGGACCGACGCGTGTGGCCAGCAGCCATCCCGGATCAATCTCCAGCCCGGCGACCACGTGCCGATCGATCGACGGCTGTCGCGCGGCAGGTAGCGCTTCCGATCCACCTGACACCGGAATACACCACACGTCGACGCGATGATCCCGAGCCAGGGCGCGCAGGAGCAGACCGGCCCGCATCGCCAGACCGTTGCCCGACGAAGCCGGCCAGATCGGCGTGACCAGCAAAGCTCCAGGCTTCGAGACTTGCTCGCGTTGCATCGCCGGTGATTCTACCGACTGTCGGCGTGGCAGAATCGTCGTCTACCGACGGCCCTTGCTTGCTGCAGGCCTCGCCACACGATGCTCACGATCTACGGCCATCTCGATTCCATTTCCGGTGTCGCTCGGCACGCCTCGGGCTTTGCTCATGCCATCAGTCGTCATCTCGATGTGGCCTGGGTGCCGCTCGACCCGACCCGTCTCCCGACCTCGGAACCGTGGCGACAATGGCTGGAGAAGGGTCGGGCCGACCTCTCGACGACCATCGGTCTGGGAATCGGCGCTCCCGACGTCATGACCCGCATCCGAGGGCGGAGACGGATCGGCTGGGTCGTGTGGGAGACCAGCCGGATGCCGGAGTCTCGGCTCCGCCACCTTCGCGACCTCGACGAAATCTGGACACCCACCGCCTGGGGCCGTCAGATCCTCATCGACTCGGGACTGCGCACGATCCCGATCCGAGTCGTGCCCGAGGGCGTCGATTCGGATCTGTTCCGACCGATCCCGCAAGACGGTACAGGCGACCGACCGTTTCGTTTTCTCTGTGTCGGCAAATGGGAACGCCGCAAGGGGTTCGACCTCTTGCTACGTGCCTGGGCACGAGCCTTCACGCCCGACGATCCGGTCGAGCTGATCCTTCACACCTACGACGAGCGAAACTCAGGCTGGTCGCTCGACGCGGCGCTCGACGAGCTCGGTCTCGGAGCGCACGCCCCGGTCCACTGGAGTCGACCAACTCGGCTGCTGTCTCTGGTCCTGCTCTACAACCGCAGCGATGTGTTCGTGTCGGCGACGCGTGGCGAAGGCTGGGGGTTGCCGATCTTCGAGGCTCTCGCCTGCGCCAAACCGGTGATCGCCCCGGCCTTTGGCGCGCTCGATGAGCTGCTCGACGATCAGGTGGCCGATCGCATCGAGACCGACAGCCGACCCGCGGCCTACGGTTGGGACACATCAGACGACGAAGATGTCGGCTTCTGGGGTGAGCCGAGCGTCGATCACCTGGTCGAGCTGCTGCGGCGAGCCTTCGAACATCCCGAACGTGGCACGGCCCTCGGACAGCGTGGTCGAGCGGCCGTGCTCGAACGCTGGACCTGGGATCGAGCCGCCGAGATCGCGCTGGCCGAGCTTTCCCGCGACAACCACCACTAGTTGGAGCCGAGCATGCCGATCGAGCGCATCCTCCATCAATCGTGGAAGACCACCGAGATCCCGCAACGCTTCCGGCCGTGGGTGGCGAGCGTTCGACGTGAGCATCCCGCCTTCGAGTACCGCTTGTGGACCGACGACGACAATGAGCGTCTGATCGCTGAGCGCTACCCGTGGTTTCTCGACACCTATCGCGGCTACCGTCATCCGGTCGAGCGAGCCGACGCGGCGCGCTATTTCGTGGTGTACACCTTTGGTGGCGTCTATCTGGATCTCGACATGGAATGTCTTCGCCCCCTCGATCCTCTTCTCGAAGACGAGGCGGTCGTCTTGGCGCTGGAGGCGGGTCCTCGGATCGAACAACAGGTGATCAGCAACGCGCTGCTCGGGGCGCCACGACGGCATCCTTTCTTCGGGCAGGTGATCCACGCCCTCGACCGCGCACCCCGGAGCGACATCACCTTTCAAGACATTTTCGACAACACCGGGCCCCACTTCCTAGCCCGCTTGCACGCGGCGACACGACACCTGCACGACATCCGCGTGCTCGGTCTCGACGAGGTGTGTCCGGTGAAAGTCGTGGCGCAGAACCGCGCCCTGCCGTCGGCTGATCTCGAGGTGCTCAGACGCCAACGGGCTCTCACCCTCTTGCACCACAACACCGAAACCTGGAATCGCCAATGGCCGCCCCCGGTCGACGTACCACCTGGCTGGACGCTCCATCTCGATCACGATCTACCGGGTCATGACCTGGCGTTCGTCGGTGCCGACGCGGAACACGCCGAAGCGCTGCTGGCCGCCGCCGAGCGTGTTCCCGGAGCCGTGGCGGTGAATTTCAACGGTTTCGCCAAAGCCGGACCCCACCGTTCACCGACACCCGCCGCGCTCGGATCCTGGCTCAAGCCGGGGATCCGTTCTTGGGTTGCGGTACGCGACACGGCGATCGAGTCGGCGCAAACGCCCGTCCAAGCCCCGGCAACCACTCGATCACGTCTACCCGTGACGCTGCTCTCCTACGCCAACCGACGGTACGTCGCGGCACGTGATCACTGCCTGGAAACAGGTGAACGGCTCGGTGGCTTTCGCTCCGTACGCGCCGCTGGGCCCACCGATCTCGACGGTGATTTCGTTCAGCGTCATCTACGAATCCTCGGTCAGCGCCGTGGCGCGGGACTATGGCTGTGGAAACCCTACGTGCTGCTTCGCGCTCTCGAGAACCTCGACGACGGCTGGCTCTTCTATGCCGATGCCGGCACCGAATTCCTCCGCGACGTCCGACCGATTCTCGATAAGGCCGAGGCCCTCGAGACCGACGTCCTGTGGCTCGGCGAAGGCTTTCGTGAACGCCAGTACACCAAGCGCGACGCCTTCATCCTCCTCGACTGTGATCGACCGGCGATCACCGACAGCCCGCAGCGCTTCGCCTCCCACCTCCTGATGCGACGGGGTGCAACCAGTCTGCAATGGCTTCGCGACGCGCTCGAGGCGGCGACCGACCCACGCATCCTGACCGACCTGCCGAATCAACTCGGCCACCCCAACTACCCCGATTTCGTCGCCCATCGCCACGATCAGTCGATCTTCAGTCTGCTCGGCAAGAAGCTCGGCCTGCCTCCGGCGCCCGACGCCCCTTGGGTTGCCCTCGGCGTCGCCGCGGACCGAGGTCAGATCCTGAACCACACGCGTCTCGCATCGCCACCGTAATCTTTGTCAGAAGAAACGCCACGATCTCCTGGCGGGATCACGGATTCGTCTCCGTGTCTCCAGTTAGCAGAGGGTTGGAGGTCACCACCCTCGGAACTATTGGAGGTACCGTGACGACATCCCGCCCTATCGATTCATATCCACGGTTTCGAACTCTCGTCCTTACTTTGCTGAGCCTGCTGATGATCGGGTGGCTCGGCTCGACCCGTCTCTTCGGATTCAATCCGACCGCGCCGAGCAAAACGCAGTCGAGGGCCGTTTCAGGTCAGACCACGGGCGGCACCACGGGTGCGTTCACGCATTCGATTCCGATCCAGGTGCCACCGAACCGCGCGGGGATGACCCCGCAGATCCTTCTCCACTACAACTCGGCGGGCGCGGTGCACGGCGGCATCGCCCACGGCTGGACGCTCGATTTTCCGATGATTTCGCTCGATACGGCGAGCAGTCAGCTCGGTCGGGAGAACGAGCCGACCTACGTCTCGAGTCTCACCGGAACCCGGCTGATCGAGGTGAGCGACACCGGCAGCTTCGACGCGGTGGCGACGTTTCGGGCGGAGAACGACGGTACGTTCGCGATCTATGAACGGCTTCGTCCGTCGGCCGCCTACGAATGGCGGGTTCGTTTCTCCGACGGCAGCGTCATGCAGCTCGGTGAGCGCGGGAGCGATGCGCAGACCCATATTGTCGCGCCCGTCTATCGCCATATCGACCGCTGGGGCAACGAGATCGCATACCACTACCAGTGGAATGAAGTGCCAGCCTACGCTCATTCGATGGTGTATTTGCGCGGTGGCTACACCGGTATCGGTAGCGTCGACGCAAGCGACCGGCCCACCGCGTACGAATTTCTTCTCACCGATATCGAATACGGCCGACGGACCAAGGTGGCGTCGAGCCATCACGCGCGTATCCGCTTCGAGTATCAGGTCGACTCGTGTGGCCTGGTGGATACCGACGGCACCAGTCAAGTGGTCGAGCAGGCGCCGAAGGGCGCGCTTTTTTCGTATCGCAGCGGCATCCTCATCGCGACGGGCCGGCATACCCTCACCAAAATCGTCACCGAGGCCAAGCGGCCCGCATCCGGCGATTCGATGGGCACCCTGAGCTTCAAAAGGGTTCGCGACTACGTCCTCACCTACGACAACGCCGCGCTCAGCTGTACCGGCACGCATGCACCACGTCGTTTGCTCATCGGTCTCAAGACCTATGGCTATGACCTCGACGGGACGGTGATCGCCGACTTGCCACCGATGACCTTCGACTACGGCGACGATGATTCGCTGGTCGATCAAGAGCAGGTGCTCTTTACCGACGGCAGCAGCCTCTTCGAGATGGAGCACGGCGTCTCACCCGACAAGAAGAACACCTACACCGTATCCACCGACAGCATGTACGAGTGGGGGGAAGGCATGAACGGCAACGGGGATTCCACACCGCTGCCTTTCGATCGCATCACCCGCAAGCTGATCGACATCGACGGGGACGGGCGACTCGATCTGGTCGAAGCAGCGAGTGAGCTGGTCACGGATCCGGTCAGCAATACATCGAGCCCACGATGTGTCGCGCATTGGTACGCCAATACCGGCGTCGGCTTCAGCCCGACGATCTCGGGCACCATCCCTCTGCCGACCGTTCCCTGGCAAAACCACGACGCGAACCGCTTCGGCACCATCTCGAGCGGTGAGTTCTGTGGCTTGAACATGCAAGTGTCGGCCTTCTCGACGCGGAGCCAAGACCTCCAGGGCTACAGCTGCTATACAGAAACCGATTCAGCCGGCAAGCGCGTACCCGACTGGCACCATCAAAAGGTCCTGGTGCACTACGAGTTCACCGATGCCGACTACGACGGCGACATCGATTTGATCGTCGGTGTCAGCCACCCGGCTTCGGTGGCTAGCGGCCATCCCTTCTTCGCCACCGACGATCGCTTCGCCATCCAGTACAACACCTACAACGATCTCCGCTCCGACCTCGGCGACTTTCCGCTCTACATCGGACGGGCGATCGATACCGCCGACAACTGGCCGTCGCGTGATGGCGATCCCTACTTCGCCGAACCGGCGGACGTCGATCCGAGTCTCGTCGATCTCCACCGAGGACATTGGTGTCTACCGCTTCCCGATCAGCAGCAGGGGGGATTTCCGCGACTTCTTTTCGCCAACGACGGGACGGGCCAATTCGGACAGACACCACTCGTACAGAAAATGCCGGTGCCGGTCGCTCTGCCGGCGATTCCAGTCACCTGGATGGCGCAAACCCAGTGGAACGTCCTCCTTTCCACCGGCTGGTCGATCGACAGCCAAGGCGCTCCGGTCATGGACGGTGTCACAGGTGGCATCGACGAGATCTATCCGCCGATTTCGATTCTCCACACCGACATCAACGGCGACGGCTTTCTCGACATCGTCGAAACCAGCTTCAAATACATCTCCTCCACAACGGGTGAGTGGATCATCGGCAAGAACCAGACCGGCGAGGCGGTCGAGCGGGTTCACGACTGGCGCGTCCTGCTCGGCGATGCCGAGGGTCACTTCCACGGTGACGAGAACGGCGATGCCTACGTCATGTATGTTCCCGGCGCGACGGCGAGTGATTTTTGGAGCTCGTACGCGATTCCCATCGCCCCCTACAGTGGCGGTGGCGCCCGTCTCGGTGCTTGGATCGCCCGCGATTTCTTCGATGAAGACAACATCGAAGACGCCTTCTCGACCATCGGCCCG
>JBCDBH010000165.1:0-12614 GCA_039184055.1 Acidobacteriota bacterium | reverse complement strand
CTGGGGAGCCCGCCTTTCGTTATGAAGGCAAAAGGGCCGTCCCGATGGGACGGCCCGTTTGGTTTTGCTTCGGTCCCCACCGAAGCCCGTTGCTGGATCAGGTGAGATCAGGGGCAGGTAGCGAACGCCTGCGTGTCGGTGATCGCCGGCGCGGCGACGCCGAGCGGGTTGGGCCAGCTCTTGCTGACGTCGGCCTGGAGGTCGGTCACGGTCAGGGTGTATTCGACATTGGTGGTCGCGGCGGCGAAGACCCACCAGTGGTTGTTGGCGCCGCAGCCGTCAAGCACCTTGACGAGGAATTCCCAGTTGTTGGGGCCGAAGAAGTAGATGACCGCCGAGTCGATCGACTGGACGAAGGTCGTACCGGTGCCGGTGTTGCCGTCGAAGTCACGCCAGGTGACGTCGACCTGGAAACGACCGTTCTGGAGCAGGGCGCCATCGCCCTGGGTGCTGCTCAGAACACCATCGTTGGGCACGACGTCGGTCACCACGTTGAGGGTGCCGACGACCGCGCCGGTGTCGACGAGACCATCATCGTTGTCGAGCAGGTTGAGCGGCACGAAGATCCGCACGCCGGTGGCGCTCCACGCCGCGTTGACCTCGGCGACGGCGACGTCGTCGTTGTCGTCGACGAGCACCGCCGAGTCGGCGTCGGCGTTGTTGAGATCGACGTAGAACTCGTTGCCCAGGCCGTTGACCACGCCGCCGAGGAACTCACTCCACGACACGTCGCCGGTGGCGCCGTTTTGGTCGATGTCGAGATCGAGAAAACCACCGATCGAATTCGGCGCGGCGCTCGACGCCGGGCTCACCGGGCCGGCGAATTCCAGGCTGAGCACGAGGTTGCTTCCCGACACCGAGGCGTCGTAGCTGGTGACGTCGGGCGCGGTTTCGGTGCCGATGGTGTCACCGCTCGGATCGGTTGTGCTGGCGCGGGTGACGATCTTCGGACCGTCGTTGGCCTTTGGACGCACCGCCGAACGATCACCGGTCCAGCCGGTGGCGAAGCTCGCCACCGGAACGAGGGCCATGGCGAGCGAGCCGATGGCGAGAGCACGTAGTGAATGACGGAAGGTCATGGTGTTCATCTCCCTATGACTCGCTTATTGCCCGAGACTCGTGTCGACGATCGGGTGGGGCGAGAAGATCGCGTTGTCGTGGAAAAGGTCGTCGAATTGGTAAAAGAGCTGCGCGCTCGAACGAGGCATCTCGATGATGATGTCTTTCGACTCACCGGCGAAGATCGTCGCGCCGTGCGCGAAGGTGCCATCGACCCAATACCCCTGCGACTTGTCGTCGGGGTCGTTGAAGATGGTGCCGTTGTAGGGATTGAGGAAGAGGAACGGCTCCCAGGTCTGGGTCGGAGCGATGATGTCGCCCGCGCCCGCGATCCCCTGCGCGGGATTGCGCAGGAAGGGCGGGAAACGCAGCTCGGTCTTCTCGACGTCGGGGTTGTTGGGCTCGGGCCAGTTCTTCTTAGCCAAGGGATGCGCCGGGCTGAAATCGGTCTGGCAGAACCCGGGATACGGGTCTTCCGGACACATCTGACCGACACCCCAGCCCTCGGTGAACTGACCGATGCGTAGACCGGCCTCGGCGATCCCACCCTTGAACGAGTCGAGATCGCTCTTGACCCGCTCGAGCACCCAGTTGGCGTAGCGGAGATTGCCGTCGAGATCGGTGTAGTACGGCGCCTTGCTCAGATCCCACAGGGTCTCGAAGGCCGGCTCGGCGACCGTCTCGATGATGAACGGCGGCGGGTTGAAGTAGAACGGGTTCTCGTCGGCGTCGGAGAATTGCAGACCCCAGAAGATCTCCAGGCTGTCGGCCTGCGTCTTGTTGCCGTTGGCATCGAGCGGCAAGCCGAGCTTGGGCGCGATGTACGGTTTGAGACGCCGGTTGTCCGACGGCCGTGGGAAGACGTCGCCCTGCTGGATCACCGAGTAATGCGGCCGGAAGCCCCAGCCCGCGCGCCACTGCATCTCGGCGACCTTGGGGGCGCCGTAGAGCGGCTTGAAGTTCATGATCTCGAAGCTGAAGATGCCGTCGTCGGCACTCGTCCCGAGATCGTTGTTGAGCGGCGCGCCAAAGCCGACGTTGCGGAAGTAGTGGGTGTGGTTGTCGAGATTGATGAGCTTGGCGGTCATCATCTCGTTTTGCGACCATGGCCGGATGGTGTGACCCTGGGTGCCGACCCCGTACATCTCGTTGTTCATGTAGACGGTGACGAAGTCGTAGTCTTCGATCGTCTTGCCTTCGGCCTCGAGAATGGCCCGCGCCTCGGGTGGCAGCTGACGCTGATCGGACATCATGTTGTGCCAATCACGCCAATCGCCGAAGCCCGGCGCGACGTCGGGATTCTCGAGCATGTTGTAGACGGTGTCGGGAGTGGCGCCATCGAGCACCGCCTTGGCGATGGTGTAGAGCTTCTTCTCCGGCGCCTCGTCGGCGACGTTGTCGATGGTCAGATCTTCCCGGTTGCGATAGGCGAACGACTCGCCCTGCCAATCCCACTCGATCTCACCGGTGTGCTTGTTGACCACCTCGAAGATCGGCTGGAGGAATTGGATCCGTGGCGGATGCACGTTCCAGCCCCAGGTGTAGACGCCCCGGATGAAGCGCAGCGCGGTGTGCTGCACGGTGAGGCAATGCACCGTGCCCGGATTGATCCGCACCCAGACGGTGTCTTCGCCCTTGAAGGGGAAACGCACCGAGCCACCGCGATCGTCACCGAGGGTGCCGTCGAAGTCGACCAGGGCGTCACGCATGACCTGGGTCGGCGCGAGATCCTCTTCGACCAGGGAGTAGATGTACCAGTTGATGCGCAGGGTGTCGTTCCAATTGACGATCACCGTCTCGCCATCGACCTCGGCCTGGTACGGGATCTTGATCAGGAAGGTGTCGGAGTCGAATTGCTGGTCGTACCACAGGTGGTGGACGTCGATTTCCCACACGTGACAGGTCGCCGCCGGATCGTTCCAGCACGGCTCGGAGAGCCAATTGCCCTCGTCGTCGAAGACCGGCTGGATCTCCTTCATCTTGTACTCCCCGGGCACGCTGTCCGGGGTGAAGTGCTCGGGGCCGACCTCGTCGGACTTCCAGCGGTTGACGTTGAGGAGCGGGAAACCGTCGTAGATCCGCCCCTCGGTGCGCCCGAGCAGGACGTCGAGCATTTCCTCGGCAGCCTCCGCCATCACCGCGACGTTGTCCTGTTGCGCCGCCAACGACAATTTGCCGGTGGCGAAGTGCAGATCGCGGTGCGGGTCGCGCACGTGGATCAGGGTGTCGATGGGATGACCGGTGGCCGAGAGCGGTGGATCGAGCGGGTTGCCGGCCTGCCAGATCTGCTGCTCGAGCACGTTGAGCTGGCTACCGTCGTCACCCACCTGACGGGTGTAGGGAATCCGCAGGTCTTCACCGAGGATGGTGCTGAGCATCGGCTCACGCACGCCGTTGGTGTTGGCCTCGTTACCGCCTTCTTCGAGGATCCGCGCATCCCATTCGCTGTTGACTTCGATGTCGCGGAGGTTGGCCGGTCCACGTGGGCCGTCATCGTCGGCGTACGCGCTCGGTATCAAGAGCACCGTCAACGACACGGCGCCTAACAAGTTGAGTGTCCGTTTCATGATCGGGATCTCCTGTCGCTGTGTCATTCGGCCTCGGGAAGGGGAAGAAGGTCGGCCTGCACGTCCTCTTTGTGGTGGACACGCACCAGACCCCACATACCCATCTTCTTGTGATCCATGATGTGACAGTGGAAGGGATGATCGCCGGCGCGAGCGCCACCGATCAGCTCCATGTCGTACGTCGTGCCGACACTGTCGGTGACGTTCGACACCATCTGCGAGCTCGGGTCACCCGGCTCGAGGAACCAGGCGTGACCGTGCAGATGAAAGACGTGGTGATCTTCGTACGCCGGCTGGAGCTGACGCACGATCACCCGATCGCCCTCGTAGGCGCGGAACACCGGGGTCACCGGATCACCGAACTCGAAGCTGCTGTGCACGGTGTATTCGCGATCGTCACGCGCCACGCCACCCGGACCCGCGATCAACACCTCGTTGGCGCCGGCGCGGCGGGCGGTTCGGTAGTTGATCGCGACCCGGTAGCGGATCTCGTCGACGCCGTCGTGGAAGAAGATGACGAACTCGCGGAAGGGCTTGCCCCCGTCACCCGGGATGACGTCGGCCGACACCCCCGAGCGCAGCGGGCCACCGGTGACCGGATCACGCCACGTCGAACCCTCGGGCTCGACGATCAACGCTCCGAAAAGACCGTGACGGGTGTCGTCGAGACTCGCCGGGTTGTAGAGGTAGACCGTGCCGAGCTCTTCGTCGGCGTACCAGCGGTAGGTCTTGCTCGTCCCCGGCGCGACCGTCTGATCGGTATTCCAACCGACCGCCGAGCCATCCGAGCCTTGGACGTCGTATTGCACCAGGCTGGGATGCAGACCGACATGGTCGTCGGCGAGCTGGTTACGCAGCTGGACTTCGACCACTTCGCCGACATTGGCGCGCAGCACCAGCGGCTCGGTCGCCTTGGTGCCGGCGAGCACCGCGTCGACATCCTCGGCGAGCACGTAGAGCTTGCCCTTGATGTCGGGCGTGCCGAAGCTGTCGTAAGGGATCGGGTAGTCGATCGCCACCACGTCGTAGCGTCGCACCGGCGCATCGGCGGGCGCGCCGGTGTTGCCCGGACCGAGCGCCTGGGGCGGCCGGCCGTCGGGGGTCATACCGAGCGCCTGAATGCTCTCGGGGAAGCCGATACCGGTCGGTGGCGTCGGTCGATCGGGCAACGGCTGGAGCTCGTCACGGAGCGTGTCGTGCACCCGGAAGATGCCCCAACCACCCTCGCGACGGTGATCCATGTTGCCGTTGAAGTAGAGGTAATCACCCGCGCCCTGCGCCAGGCCACCGGCGTTGGGCTCGAGATCGAAGCTGAAGCCCTCGGACTGACCCGAGACCACGAAATCACGCAGCGGCGAGCTGTCCGGATCGCCACGTTGAAAACGCCAGCGATGGCCGTGCATGCCGAGCACGTGAATCGAGTTGGTGCCACCACCTTCGACTCGGATACTCACCGGATCACCGACATAGGCCTTGAAGAGCGGCGTGCTCGGATCACCGTGCACGAAGCTCGAGAAGATCAGCGACTCGTCCGGGTTGTCGACCAGGCGGTGGTTGAAATGCTCCATCCGCAGGTTGATGCTGGCGAAACCCTTCTCGGGATTGCGCCGGCTCTCACCGTGCTCGAGCGCCGAGAAGCTGATGTCGTCGTCACCGAAGAGCGTCGTGGCGTCGCCGAAGCCGAAGAAGAACTCGCGGAAGTCGGCACGCTTTTCACCGGTGCGCGGATCGATATTGAAATCGGGCACGACGATGTCGGCCATCTGGGTGCCGCTGGTGCCGTTGGTCGACGTGAAATGACCGCGATCGTCGGCGACGTATTTGTCCTCACCGGTTTCACGGTCGCGATATTCCGAACCCTCGGGCTCGACGATCAGCGCCGCGAACAGACCGTGCGGCAGGCTGACCACCAGCTTGCTGTGGTCGTGCCAGTAGACCGTGCCGAGCTCGGTGTCGGAGAACCAGGTGGTGTGGACCACCTCGTCGCTGCGATCGAGCGGGCCGCAATCGGTCGGATCCCATTTGCCACACGCCTTGCGGCCGAGCACCGGATCACCGTTCTCGTCGATCGACGGGCGCACCGAGGTCTCGTAGTTGAAACCGGCCACCGCGCCATCCGACGACTGCACGTCGTATTGGACGAGGTGGATGTGCATGCCGACCTTGGAGTGGAAGTCGTATTCGGCACTGTCCTCGAGCGCGCTGCGTAGCGTGATCTGCACCGCCTCACCGACGTTCGAACGCACCACCAAGGGTTCGGCCGGACGATCACCGGCGCGGATCGCCGCGACGTCGTCCGACAGCGCGAAGATCGCGCCGTGCGGATCGACGTCACCATGCTCGTTGTATTCGATCGGCAAGGTGATCGCGGTGATGTCGTAATGCCGCTGATTGGTGGGCAGCCCGGGGCGGAAGAGCGTCGAGTGGGTGAGCTCCGGAATCAGACCCGAGCCGAGCTCGGAACCCGAGTTATTGAACGCGCCGTCGGGCAGGATCAGCCCCAAATAGGCCGTGCCCTGGAGATCCGGATTGTCGTCACGGATCGGCGCGAACGGTGGCCGCCGACCGAGCTGGGGCTTGAGGTGGGGATACGCCAAGCGACCGTCGATCGGGTTGAAGAGCAGCTCGGGCCGCTCGCCCACTGGACCGGCGCCGACGCCTTCACCGGGCGCCGGAAAACCCGGGCCGAAGAAGAAGTCGTAGGGCTCACCGAGCGCCAGCGGACCCGCCGGCGTGTCCTCGATCACCCAGTCCCACATATTGGACTTGTTCTGGGTGCGGTTGCCGTGCTCGGGATCGATGATCAGCTCTTCCTCGGGCACACCGGACGGTGGCAGGAGGTAGGTCAGCCAATCCTCGATGTTGTCGCGATCGATCGCCTCACCGAAGAAACGACCACCCATGTGCACCACCGCCGGGTTGCCGGCGTCGGCATTGGCGAGCAGCTGCGTCGAGCTGACCGCTTGCGGCAGCGGTGTGCGATCCGGCAGCGGCGCCAGGTCGTCCTGCAGGGTGTTGTAGATACGGTGATAGCTCCACATGCCCTCGACGACGTGCTCGATGATGTGACAGTGGAAGAGCACGTCACCGACCGTGCGTTGCACACCGCCGGCGCCACCTTCCATGAAGACATCGAAGACCTCGCCCGGACCCATGGTCTGCGAATCGATGCGCGTCGACACCGGGAAGATCAGATCGCGCTCGCCGCCTTTCGGCACATCGGTGAGATTGCGACCGTCCGTCGCCTCGAACGGGTTGACGCGCCAGCGATGGGCGTGGTTGTGAAACACATGGTGCTCACCCGAGCCACCGTGGATCACCCGCACACGCATCGGGTCGCCGAGGTACCAGCGCGGCGTCGGTGTCGAGAAATCCCCGAAGGTGTAGGCCGAGTAGGCCATCGACTCGTCGAGGAAGAGGTTCATCATGTTGAAAAAGGGCGCCGAGCGATAGCCGAGGCCTTTGCCACCGGCGTCTTGCACCCCGGTCCACAAATCCTGCGGCCGGTTGCCCTGGGCGTCGATCAGCTCCAGACGATCCTGGAACATGATCACGTACTCGCGGAAGTCCGGGACGTACGGATTATCGTTGGCGATGATCGCGCCCCAGCCCGCTTTGAGCGGCTCACCGGTTTCGGTGTCGAGGTAGTAACTCCCCTTGGGCTCGACGATCAGCGCGCCGAGCAGACCGTGTGGCACCTGATAGCGCGGGTCGGCGTGGCTGTAGAAGTAGTAGATGCCCTCGGCCCACTTGCTGTTGGGGATTTCCCAGGTGTAGCGGATCGTCTCGCCGGGGCCGATCGTGGTGTCCGGGTTGAAGCCGGCGAACGAGCCCGCCGACGTGTCGGCCTCGTAAAGCGCCTTGTGAATGTGGATCGACGCGCGTTGATCGGCGATCTCGTTGGTGAATTGCATCACCACCACATCGCCGACATTGGCGCGAATGATCAGCGGCTGAGGCGACAGGGTCGTGGGGTCGCGACGCGAGCCGTAGTGGAGCGGATCGTGGCCACATTCGTAGCCTTCGCAATTGAGCACCCGCTGCTTGTCCTCGGCGAGCACATAGAGCAGACCGTTCGGATCGTGATCGCCAAAACGCGAGTAGACGATGTCTTTCTCGATCGCGCGGATATCGAAGGCTTTGAGGCGACCGAAGCCCACATCGTCGATGTTGATGTGGGTGTCGAGGGTCGGTCCGACGTCACGGGTCACCTTCACTTTGACGTCGGCGGCGGCGTATTCACGACCCCGTTTGACCGTCGCCCCCTCCATACCCATGTCCTTGGCCATCTGCTCCATGTGGCCGTCGTGGCCTTCGTGACCCTCGTGACCGTGACCCTCGTGACCGTGCCCGGCGTGCGCGCCGTGCGCGGAGTGGTCCATGGAGGCCTGGTCGAGCATGAACGGGATGCGCTGTCGATCGTCACCGACCTCGACACCCTGTCGCTCCAGATAGGCCTCGTAGCCTCCCGGTGGCGGCGTCGCGCCGAGCCGGTTGTAATGCTGGATGTACTCTTCTTCGCTCCAGATCCGCGCCGCGCCATGAGCCTCGTGACCACCCGCGCCATCGGAAATGTTGCGCTCACCCATCGGCGCCGGCACCACGCCGCGACGCAGCCAATCGCGCATCACCGGCGACTTCTCCGGATCGACGCCCTGCATCTGGCTCATCATCAACCAGTACGCCTCGGCGGCGGCCCGTTGCTCGTCGCTGACGACGAGGACATGGCCCGACGGATCATCAGAGTTGGCCGTGTCGCTGTCGGCCAGGGTCGTCACCGGCATCACGAGCAGCAACGCCAGAATGACCGTTGGAAGGAAAAACACCCGTCCACGTTCCGTTGTCATGGAAGTCTCCTGGGTAGCGCGGCACCTGCCGCATTCAACCGTCGCCCACGGGGTTGCACCACTCCGCGAAGGCATCGGAAAACAAAAACGAGCCCGGGTGAATCCAGTCAACGACAGATGCCGTATACCGAAGCAGCCGAATTTCGTTTTTCGAAAGACAGATCGTGCACATTTCACGGTAGCAGAGAGCGACGCAACACGCAAACGCTCGCATGCCGAGTTACCTTGTCTCGATACTCGGCCCGAGGCGAGCCGTTGTGTGCTCTCTACCTAGTCATGCGTAGTAGCATCGCCGACTGAATCACTGAGGAGCACATTCACCATGTCACGACTCACCGTCACCATGTCACGACCCACCGTTTTACTCATCTGCCTCGGGTTGACCCTTACGCTGCCCTGCCTGGCCGCCGACACCACGCCGACCACCTACGGCGAGGGTGTCGACGTCGCGACCGTCACTCCGATCGCCGATCTGGTCGCCGATCCCGAAGCCTACGAAGGCCAAACCGTCCGGGTCGAAGGCAAGATCAACGACGTCTGCCCGAAAAAAGGCTGCTGGATGACCCTCACCGAAGGTGAGCACACCGTCCGCGTCAAAGTCGAAGACGACGTCATCGTCTTCCCGCAGACCGCCAAAGGCCACCACGCCGCCGCCCAGGGTGTCGTCGCCGTGCGTGACCTCGACCGCGACGCCTACGTCGGCTGGATGGCCCATCTCGCTGAAGAGCGTGGCGAAACCTTCGACGACAGCACCGTCGGCGAAGGCCCCTACCGCATCGTGCAGATCCAGGGCACCGGCGCCGAAATCAGCGAATGAGCGCCGATGAAGCAAGCGCCGGCACAGTGAAGACGAGGACCGTCGGCATCGTCATCTTCGATGATGTCGAGGTCCTCGACTTCGCCGGCCCCTTCGAAGTCTTCTCGCGCGTCCGTCTCGAAGCCGGTCCCGCGTCCAGGCTGAGCGACGAGGGCGCGCCCTTCCATGCGATCACCATCGCTCCCACCAACGAGACGATCACCGCCATCGGCGGCCTGCGCGTCATCCCCGACCACGGCCTCGCCGACGCCCCCGAGCTCGACATCCTGCTCATCCCCGGTGGCTGGGGCGCCCGCGCCCTGCTCGAGCGTGAAGACGTGCTCGAGTGGATCCGTCAGCGCACCGGAAACGCCGAGATTCTCGCCTCCGTCTGCACCGGCTCCCTCGTGCTCGCCCAAGCCGGCTTGCTCGAAGGCAAACGCGCCACCACTCACTGGGCCGCCATTGACGCTCTCGGCGCGATCGACCCGACAATCACGGTCGAATCCCACGTGCGCTGGACCGACGACGGCATCTACACCTCCGCGGGCGTCGCCGCCGGTATCGACCTCGCCTTCCACATCGTCGAAACCCTCCACGGCCGCGACGTCGCCGACGAAACCGCCAAATACATCGACTACCCACGTCGCTACGTGCCGTGAAAACCGTCATTCTCGGCAACTCAGGCTCGGGAAAAACCACCATGGCTCGCCGCCTCGTCGGCGAGCACGACATCACCATCCTGCCGCTCGACGACATCGCCTGGAATCCAGACGTCGTCCGCAAACCGCTAGAAGAAAGCCTCGACCTCCTCCACGCCTTCATCCGCGACCACCCGCAGTGGATCATCGAAGGCTGCTACGCTGACCTGGTCGAAGCCGCTCTCCCCCACTGCGACGAGCTACGCTTTCTCAATCCTGGCGTCGACGTCTGCATCGAGCATTGCCGGGCCCGCCCCTGGGAACCCGACAAATACCCTGATCGAGCCGCGCAGGACGCGCGGCTGAACGCGCTCATCGACTGGGTGCGGCAATACGAGATCCGCGACGATGAATTTGGCTTCACTCGTCATCGCGCGGTCTTCGATGGCTTCTCAGGCCCCAAGCACGAGTACCGGAACGTCACGGACTACGCCTGACCCGGTCCAATCGCCGCGCTTCGATTCACCGACGCATCCGCCACACGCCGGCCAACGCCAACAATCCGATCAGGCCAATCAATCCCACGGTGCCGAGGGTGGGGATCTCGAGCAGACCCGGCCCACCGATCCATGTACCGGGCTGGTCGAAGTTGTTGCCGAAGTCGGTGAGGGTGAAGCTGCTGCACACGCCGTTGTCGACCTGGCCGCATGGCCCGGAGCCACCTTGGTCGAGCGCGACGCTGTTGGCGGAGCGCGTGGTGTCGATGGCGCCGCGTACTTCGCCCACCATGGTCGCCAGTGGCGCTTCGGTCAACGAGATTCCCCACAGCTCGACGCGGCCCTGAGCATCGGTGCCAATGGTAAAGCGCAGGGGGACGGAGTCGAGCTCGGTGCGGGTTTGCACGCCATCATGGAAGGCGTAGCTCAGCAACGCCGAGCTGATGTCGGTCGGTGCGAGATTCGGAGGCAAGGGAGTCGAGGTGGTGAAGCCACCGGTCACGCTTTGTGACGTGTTGTAAGGCGGCCCGGTGACGGCGGTGAAGGGTCGACCGGTGTAGCCGTAGGGGGTCGGCTGGAGGGCGGGCACGCCGACACCGCTCCACAGACCGGGAGCACCCAGAATGCTGCCGAGATCGTCGAGCGCGTAGTTGTCGCATACGCCGGCCACAACCAATACGCACGGGCCACTCCCCGCCTGGTCGTTCGGCACGCCCTCCGAGCTCGAGAACAAGTTCTGACGCACCTGACCGACCATCGTCGCCTGGGGCGATTCGACCAGGAAAAGCCTCCACTGGTCGATGTTGCCGAGCCCGTCGGTTCCGACCTCGAGGTTGACCAGATCGGCGGTCTCTGGATCGTAGGTGAAGACACCGTCGAAGAAGTCGAACGAGCTCACCGCATCGGTGATGTCGGTTAGAGGCAAATTGGGCGCCAGCGCGACACCGAGGAGGATCTCACCCGCGATGGCGAAGCTGGCGTTGTATGACGGCCCGAGAAAGGTGTCGAAGTTGTTGCCCTGGTAGCTATAGGCCACCTGGACCGGTGGCAAGGGCCCGCTACGCTGCCACATCCCCGGCATGTTGAGCACGTTTCCGAACACCGTCAACGAAAAGCTCGAACAGAGTCCGTTGGTCACCAATACACATGCGCCGGTACCGCCCTGGTCGATGGTGCTGTTGATGTCCATCGTGTCGCGAATCTCACCGACCATGGTCGCGAGTGGCGCCGAGGTGAAGGTAATCGCCCACGAAACCAGATTGCCGGCATCATCGGTGGCGACCTCGAAGAGCAGAATCTCCGAATCGCCGTCGGTACGCGTCTGGACGCCGTCGGTGAAGGAGAACGAGGTCACCAAAGCGCGCTGATCGGACAACGGTAGATTGCGCGGCAAGGGCGCCGCGGTGGTGACGCTACCGGTGATCGCATTCGACGTCGTATAAGGAGGACCGGTGACGGTGTCGAAGGGGTTGCCGGTGTAGGTGTAGGTCGTCGGCTCGGCGGTCGCCATACCGGCCATCGAGACGAGACTGACGAGTAGCAGCAGCTTGACCATCTGATTGAGCACGTGGATCCTCCTCGGTGGCCTGATCCACGAAGGGGATCCGGCCGAACATACAAGCCTGCGCATTTCAATACATGCCGATGTCTGATCGATCATAGTCGATCGACGCGAGCATGGGAGTCGGCAGGATCCAGATTCAGATTGAAGGTCGAGAACCGCTAGGCCCGGCGCGAACGCGCGCGCTCCGCCAGCTCCGCCGCCTTCTGCACCAACCACCGCTTGAGCCCACCCTTGCGCCCGATCCCGGCGCCACGACGCTGTTTCGGAGACAGATGCGGCGCCAAATGATGCTCTTCGGTGATGGCTTCGGTGTCACCACCGAGCTCGGGTACGTGGGCCGAGGCGCGGGGACGTTCGCCGTCGAATGTGGCGGGGAATCCGAGACGCAGGATGCCGTCGTCGGCGGCGCGCAGCAGGTCGCGGTGCGCGACCTGCGGATGAGCGAGGGCTTCGGAAGCAGCGAGGACGGGCTCACCGGGGATGTCGTGCTCGGCGAAGAAGCCTTCCCATGCGGCACGAGGACGACCGGCGATGATCTGGGCGATGTCGTCCTGAACGTCTTGGAGCTGTTTGCTGACGAGGTCTTTGCGGCCGACGGCTTCGCAGAACCGCTTCCAGAATTTGGGCTCGAGGGCGGCGAGAG
>JBCDBH010000164.1:0-12624 GCA_039184055.1 Acidobacteriota bacterium | reverse complement strand
GGCGAGGGCATCCTCCACGGCTCGTGGTCGAACCCCGCCTACGGTGTCGTCGACGGCACGCCACAGCTGGTCGTCCCGGGTGGCGACGGCATCGTCTACTCGCTCGAGCCCGAGACCGGCGAGATCATCTGGACCTTCGACGCCAACCCGAAAGACTCGGTGTGGCGTCTCGGTGGCGCCGGTACCCGCAACAACATCATCTCGACTCCGGTGATCTGGAACGACCGGGTGTACATCGCGGTCGGTCAGGATCCCGAGCACGGTGAGGGTCCAGGCAACTTCTGGGTCATCGACGCCACCAAGCGTGGCGAGGGTGAGAACAAGGAAATCACCGACCAAGCCGTGATCTGGCACCGTGGTGGTGAGGAGTACAACCGCACCATCTCGACGGTGGCGATTCACGACGGCATCGTCTACGCCGCCGATCTGTCGGGCTTTCTTTACGCCCTCGACGCCGACACCGGTGAGCACCACTGGACCTACGACGCCTTCGCCGCGGTGTGGGGCTCGCCCTACGTGGTCGACGGCAAGGTCTACCTGGGTGACGAAGACGGCGACATCGCCGTGCTCGAAGCCGGCAAAGAGATGAAGCTACTCGGTGAGTACAACCTCGGTAGCGCCGTCTACACCACGCCAGTGGCCGCCGACGGCGTCCTCTACATCTTGGCGCGCAACCGTCTTTTCGCCTTCAAAGAAGGCGTGGGCGACGCCGGCGCAACCAAGCCCGGCAAATAAACGAATCCCTCGGCGAGTTGTTGTGAATTTCCGACCAGGAGCCCTTCCATGACCCAAGTCGCGACCCTCACCCCGCTCGCCGAGCGGATCTCCAACACCCGTGCTCGACTCGATGAGCACGTGCGCGAGATCGTCCGCTGGCATTTCGATCCCGAGACCGGAACGCCGTTCTGGCTCGAGAAAGCCAAGGAATACGACTTCGATCCCTTGACCGATATCAATTGCTACGACGATCTCGCCAAATTCGGCCACTTCCAAGACGAGTGGCTACGCGGTGGCCCGGTACGTCGCTGGGTACCGCGTGGTCTCGCCGATCAGCCGATTTCGGTATTCGAAACCGGTGGCTCGACCGGTGTACCGAAGAGCCGGATCAACATCCGTGACTTCGAAACCGACTACGAGCTCTTCGGTGACCAGCTGTCGGACGAGACCTTTCCGAAAGGCTCCGACTGGCTGATGCTCGGCCCCAGTGGCCCGCGTCGTTTGCGCTTGGCCATCGAGCATCTGGCGCAATACCGCGGCGGCATCGCTTTTCACGTCGACCTCGACCCGCGCTGGGTGACCAAGCTGGTCAAGGCCAAGCGCTGGGACGAGCTCGACGCCTACAAAGCCCACACCATCGGCCAGGCGCTCACCATCCTGCGCGCCCACGACATTCGGTGCATCTTCACCACCCCCAAGCTGCTCCAAGAGCTGGCGGCCAAGATCGACCTGGTGCGTTACGGCATCACCGGCATCTTCTGTGGTGGCACCGAGATGAACGCGCAATTCCATCGCTTCGCGCTCGAAGAGCTGGTACCGGGCGCCGACTTCCGGGCCGTTTACGGCAACACCCTGATGGGTCTCGCGCCTTCACCACCCTATGTCGAAGGCAGTGACGACTACACCATCACCTACTACCCACCGGTGCCGCGTTCGCTCTTCGAGCTGGTCGACCCTGACGATCCTTCCCGTCTCGTCGACTATGGCGAAACCGGTCGCGTCATGCTCACCACCTTGACCAAGGAGCTCTTCATGCCGCGCTTCTTGGAGCGTGACGAAGGCGAGCGAGCTCGCCCCACCGAGCAATACCCCTATGACGGCGTGTCGAATCTGCGTCTGTTGTCGAGCTTGACCAAGACGGTCGCGGTGGGGGTGTATTGATGGCCACCTGGATCGAACCTCCGGCGAGCGGGCTCGCCCTGCCAGTGCTGCGTCGTGGCGAGGAGTACTACAGCCTCGAGACGCGTGTGCTCGACGATATTCGTACCGGTGAAGCAGTCGCCAACGTCGGCCAGGCCTCGGCCGGCATGATCGCGCGTGATCTCCGTGACGTCGCCGAGTATCAGAAATTGCTCGATGGCTTCACGGTCGACGAGCTGCTCAAGATCTGCACCGATGCCGCCCACCATCTCGCCGAAAGCACGCTGCCTCTCGGTCTCGATGCCGATGGCAACCCGGTGTCGCAGAGCCCGGACGACTATCTCGCCCAGCTCGCCGCCACCACCGGTATGCCGCTGTCCATGGGTCGTGCCAACCTCGCCAAGCTGGTCGGGGTGCTGGCCGATATGCCCAAAATGCTCGACGGGCTGACCCGGGGTCTCGATCTGTCGATTCTCGACGGTGGCTGGGGCGAGCAGAATTCACGCTCACTCAGCTTTTTGCGTCTCACCGAGAGTCTCGGCGCGGTGCTGCCCAACAACTCGCCCGGCGTGCACGGTCTGTGGATGCCGGCGGTGCCGCTCAAAGTACCTCTGGTGCTCCGTCCGGGAAGTCGCGAGCCGTGGACCCCGATCCGGGTCGCGCGTGCGTTCGTCGCCGCCGGGCTGCCGCCACAGGCGATCTCGATCTACCCCACCAACTACGATGGCGCGGCCGAGCTCATGCTGCGGACCGGGCGCTCGCTCTTCTACGGCGACGCCTCGACGGTCGAAGCGTGGAAAGGCAGCTCCAAAGTACAAATTCACGGCCCGGGCTGGTCGAAAGTCTTGCTCGCCCCGGACAGCGATTGGCATGACCATCTCGACCTGCTGGTCAGCTCGATCGCCAAGAACGGTGGCCGCTCGTGCATCAACTGCTCGTCCGTCTGGCTACCCGCCGATGGCTCCGCGGGTGACCCGAGCGAGCTCGCCGAAGCCGCCGCGGCCCAACTGGCCGCGATCGAGCCCAAGACTCTCGACGATCCCGACGCCACCCTCGCCGCCTTCCCGGATCCGGCGGTGGCGCGCGCCATCAGCCAGATGATCGACCAGCAGCTCGAACAAGAGGGCGCCGTCGACGTCACCGCGCGGCACTACGGCATCGACGAGTCGGGAGCGGTCAATCGCGTCGTCGAAGTCGGTGGCTGCACCTTTCTCCGACCGACGCTGATCCACTGCACCGATCCGAGTCATCCGCTGGCGCACGCCGAGTACGGATTCCCGTTCGCGGCGGTGGTCGAAGTCGATGCGAACGAGATCTTCGACACCATCGGTCCGACCCTGATCGGCACCGTGATCAGCGACGATCCGACCGTGCGTCAACGCGCGATGATCGCGCCGCATATCGATCGCATCAATCTCGGCGCCATCCCGACGTGGAAAATCTCGTGGGATCAACCCCACGAAGGCAACCTCTTCGACCATCTCTACCAACAACGTGCCTTCCAGATGGCGGTTTGATGCTCGCCGTCGCCGATCGTTACACCCTCCCCACGGACGACACCGCCGCTCAGACCTGGGCGGCGGAGGTCGGAGGCGTTCGCGTGCTCTTCGGGGAGGGCATCCTCTGTGGCCTCGGTGACGAGGTACGGGATCTCGGCGCCAGTCGCGCGCTGCTCGTCTCCGACGCCGGAGTCGAAGCAGCCGGCTGGGTCGCCCGCGCGCTCGAATGTCTCGACGCCTCGGGCATCGCCACCGTCGCCTTCACCGGGGTCACCGAGAATCCGACCACCGACGAAGTCGCCGCCGGTGCCGAGGTGGCGCGTGAGCACGGCGCCGACATCCTCATCGGTCTCGGTGGTGGCAGTCCGATGGACGTCGCCAAAGGCATCAACTTCCTGCTCACCCAGGGCGGCCAGATCGCCGACTATTGGGGATGGGCGAAGGCCAAGGCTCCCATGCTGCCGTCGATCGGTGTGCCGACCACGGCGGGTACGGGAAGCGACTCACAAAGCTTCGCGCTGATCAGTGACGCCACGACCCACGCCAAGATGGCCTGCGGCGCGCCGGCGGCACGATTCCGCTCGGTGCTCCTCGACCCCGCGCTGCTCACGTCGGTACCCAAATGGGTACGCGCCACGGCCGGGCTCGATGCCATCGCGCACGCGGTGGAAAGTTACGTGTCGCGCAAACGCAACCCGATCGCCCAGCTCTACGCACGTGAGGCGTGGCGTCTGCTCGACGGTTCGTTCGAGACCTATCTCGCCACCCCGACCGATCTCGACGCTCGGGGCGCCATGCTCTTCGGAGCGCATCTCTCGGGCGCCGCGATCGAAGCCTCGATGCTCGGCGCCGCCCACGCGCTGGCCAACCCGCTGACCAAGCACTTCGACGTGATTCACGGCTCGGCGGTGGCGCTGATGTTGCCGTCGGTGGTGCGTTTCAACGCTCAGGCGGTGGCGCCGCTCTACGCCGAACTGGCCACCGATGCCGAAACCCTGGCAGCGCGGCTCGAAGACCTGCGACACGTCGCGGGGATGCCGGCGACCCTCGCAGAAGCGGGTGTCGACGGCGATGCGCTCGACACGCTCGTCAGCGACGCGGCGGGACAGTGGACCGCACGCTTCAATCCTCGTCCACTCGAGACGAGCGATCTACTCGACCTCTATCGACAAGTCAGCACGCCGGTTTCGCTCGCCGGATCCGTTTGAGCAAAGACCGACAACGCGACACGACTGCACCAGGACTCCGATGATACGAGCTTGCCTCCTCGCCCTTCTCGTTCTTCTCGCCACGCCGATCGATGCCGCCACGGGCTGGACGCAATTTCGCGGTGGACCCGCCCAGACCGGTATCGCCACCGATCCCTTGGCCGACGATCTCGAGCCACGCTGGACCTTCGACATTCCCGAAGGTATCGAGGCGACCGCGGCGATTGCGGACGGCATCGTCTATGTCGGCGGGCTCGACGGTGTGCTCTACGCGCTCGATCTCGACACGGGGCGTGAACGCTGGCGCTACACCACCGGTGAGCTGAGCGAGATCAAATCGTCGCCTCTGGTCTATGACGGGGTCGTCTACGTCGGCGACGAGGTGAGCTTTCTCCACGCTCTCGATGCCAAGACCGGCGCCGAGAAATGGACTTTCGAAGCGCTGTCGAGCGTCACCAGCGCGCCCAATATCGCCGACGGCTGTATCGTCTTCGGCAGCTACGACAACAACCTCTACTGTGTCGACGCCACCACCGGTAAGCAACGCTGGGTCGTCGAAACCGACGGCTACGTCCACGGCACGCCGGCGATCGCCGACGGCAAGGTTTACTCGGCCGGCTGTGACGGCCTGTTGCGCATCGTCGACCTGAAAACCGGAAACGTCGACGCGAAGATTCAGGTCGGCAGCTATGTCGCCGCCAGCCCGGCGATCGCCGACGGTCGCGCCGTCATGGGCACCTTCGACAACTCGGTGGTCGCGGTCGATCTCGCGACCCGCGAGCCGCTGTGGTCGTACGACCCTCCGAAACGCGACTTCCCCTTCTACAGCTCGGCCGCCCTGATCGACGGCAAAGCCTTCCTCGGCGGTCGCGACAAGTCGATTCACGCGCTCGATGCCAAGACCGGTGAGCTCGACTGGAAGGTGACCCGCCGCGCCCGCGTCGACGCCTCCCCCGTGGTCATCGGTTCGCGGCTCTTCATCGCCGACGAAGCCGGCGTCGTCATGGCCCTCGACCGCGCCAGTGGCGAAATCGTCTGGCAGTTCGAATCCGGCGATGGTTTCAGCGCCTCACCCGCGATCGGCGAAGGCTGGCTGATCATCGGCACCCAGAGCGGCACGGTCTACGGCTTCACCGCCTCGGCGAGAAAGGCCCTACCATGAGTGACAACACCATCGTCGACAGCGCGACCCCGACCACCGATCAGCCCATCCCCCCGGCCACTGATCGGCCCATGCCCCCACCCACCAATCTCGACACGACGCAAAAAGGCACCGAGGTCGGCAGCGTCTTCGTCTCCAACTACCCGCCCTTTTCGACTTGGAGCGAAGACGATAACGACGCCTACCGTCAGGCGCTGGCCACACCGCACGACCCCACGGGTCCCGATGTGCCGCTCGGTCTCTACATGCACATCCCTTTCTGCCGTAAACGTTGCAAATTCTGCTATTTCCGCGTCTACACCGACCGAAACGCAAGTCAGATCAAGCGTTACCTCGAAGCCTTGGCGCGCGAGGTCGAGACCCTCGCCGCGCAACCGGCGATCGCCGGCAGACGGCTCGACTACATCTATTTCGGTGGTGGTACCCCGTCCTACATCGCGGTCAAACACCTGAAGGTTCTGGTCGAGCGTGTACGTGGCGTCATGCCGTGGGATGGTGCGCAAGAGATCACCTTCGAATGCGAGCCGGGCACCCTCACCGAGTCGAAAGTCAACGCGATTCGCGAGATCGGCGTCACACGGCTGTCGCTCGGCGTCGAGAATTTCGATGACACCATCCTGGAAGACAACGGCCGCGCCCATCTCACCGGTGAAATCGATCGGTGCATGCCGTGGATCCGCGCCGCCGATTTCGCGCAGCTCAACGTCGATCTGATCGCCGGTATGGTGGGTGAAACGTGGGACACATGGCGCGATACGGTCGCCAAAACCATCGAGCTCGGCCCCGATAGCGTCACCATTTACCAGATGGAGCTGCCCTTCAACACCATCTACTCCAAGGGCATTCTCGGTGGCGACGAATCGCCGGTCGCCGATTGGACGCTCAAGCGTGAATGGAACGACTACGCGATCGAAGAATTGCGCGCCGCCGGTTTCGACGTGTCGTCGGCCTACACCATGATCAAGCCAGGCAAAACGACCGCGCAATTCCGCTATCGCGACGCCCTGTGGCACGGCGCCGACCTCCTCGGCACCGGTATCGCGTCGTTTGGCCATCTCGCCGGGATTCACGCTCAGAACCTCTCGGGCTGGGAGCCGTACCTGAGCACCGTGGAATCAGGTGAGCTACCGCTCAAGCGTTCGTTCAAGCTCAGTGACACCGAGCGCTTGACCCGTGAGCTGATCTTGCAGCTCAAGCTCGGTTATCTCGACTTCGGCTACTTCATCGACAAATTCGGTGTCGATCCCGCTGAGCGCTACGCCGACGCCTTCGAGCGTCATCGCGCCGACGACATGCTCGAGCGTCACGATGGCGGCGTTTCTCTCACCCGTCAGGGCCTGCTCCAGGTCGATCGTCTCTTACCCGCGTTCTACGACGAGCACTACCGCAACATCCGCTACACCTGATTGGGAGATTCGTCGATGTACCTGCGTCTGATCGCCGTTCTGCTCGCCACCGTGCTTGTCGGCCTGCCCGCTCCGAGCACCGCCGAAACCACCGATTGGCCTCAATACCGTGGACCGAACCGCGATGGTCTGTCGACCGAAACCGGTCTTCTCACCCAGTGGGGCGCCGAGGGTCCCGCCGTCGCCTGGCGCACCAAACTAGGTGGTGGCTATAGCGGCCTCGCCGTCGCCGACGGCAAGATCTTCACGCTCTACAGCGACGATCGTCGCGAATGGCTCGGTGCCTTCTCCGCCACCGACGGCAAGGCCCTCTGGCAGGTCGATCTCGACAAAGAGTTCACCAACCAATTCGGCAACGGGCCTCGCTCGACGCCGCTGATCGCCGATGGTGTGGTCTACACCGTTTCGAGCCTGGGCGCGCTCACCGCGCGCAAGACCACCGACGGCAGCGAGATCTGGACGCGCAACCTGAAACGTCTCTATGGCGCTGGCATCCCGACCTGGGGTATCTCGGCGTCACCGATTCTGATCGACGGCAAGCTCATTCTGGACGTCGGTGGTAGCAAAGGACGTGGCACGGTCGCCTTCGACGCCACGACCGGGAAAGAAGCCTGGACCGCCAATACTGGCATCGCGGGCTACTCGGCGCCGATCGAGGTGACCATCGCCGGACAACGGCAGGTGATCAGCTTCGCCGGCAAGCAGGTGGTCGGGCTGAATCCGACCGACGGTGACGTCCTGTGGACGCACGCCTGGCGGACCGATTACGACGTCAACGCCGCGACCCCGATTTTCGTCGGTCCCGACAAGGTCTTCATCGCTTCGGGGTACAACGTCGGTGGCGCCTTGCTCCACATCGAGAAGGCCGGCAACGCCTGGAACGTCGACGAAGTCTGGAAGACATCCCGCATGCAGAACCAGTTCAGCTCGGCGGTGCTGGTGGACGGCACGATCTACGGCTTCGACAACAAATTCCTCCGCGCCGCCGATCTCGCCAGCGGTGAAATCCTGTGGAGCGCCCGCGGCTTTGGCCACGGCTCGCTGATGTGGGCCGACGGTCACCTGATCATTCTCGGCGACAAGGGTGATCTCGCCATCGCCAAGGCGACCCCGGAAGGTTACGAGGAAGTCGCCAAGGCCAAGCCGCTGTCCGGCAAGCACTGGACCGTACCCACCCTGCACGACGGTCGACTCTTGGTGCGTAACGAGCAAGAGCTGGTCGCCTTCGAGCTGCGAAGCAAATGATCCGACCGCTTCTCCTCGCCACCGCCAGCGCCCTCGTTCTAGCATCCAGCATCTCGGTCCACGCCACGGACTGGCACCAGTACCGTGGCCCGGATCGAGACGGCCGCTCCACCGAAACCAACCTCTCGTTCGAGTGGCCGAAAGACGGCCCCACGGTCGCGTGGCGGGTGCCCCTCGGCAGCGGCTTCAGCGCGCTCACCGCGGTCGATGGCACGATCTACACCCTCTACGGCAAGGATGAGCGCACCTGGCTCGGCGCCTTTGCCGCCGACACCGGCAAGCAGCGGTGGCAGGTCGACATCGACAAAGAGTTCACCGATCAATACAACTTCGGTGACGGCCCACGCTCGACACCCCTGGTGCACGCCGGCGTGGTCTACACCGCTTCGAGTCGCGGCACCCTCACCGCCCGCAAAAGCGCGGACGGCAGCGAGATCTGGAGTCGGGACCTGGCGACCGACTTCGCCATCGAGCTCCCCACCTTCGGTTTGTCCGCCTCGCCTCTGCTGATCGACGGCCGACTGATTCTGGAGATCGGTGGCAACGAGGGACGTGGCACCGTCGCCTTCGACATCGCGAGCGGCAAGGAGATCTGGACCGCAGATACCGGCAAGGCCGGCTACTCCTCACCCGTCGAGGTCACGATCGACGATCAACGCCAGGTCGTCATCTTCGCCGGCAAGCAGGTGGTGGGGCTCGAGCCGGCGTCCGGCACGATCCTTTGGACCCATCCGTGGGAAACCGGCTACGACGTCAATGCCGCGACTCCGATCTTCGTGGCGCCCGATCAGCTCTACGTCGCTTCCGGCAACGATGTCGGAGGTGGTCTGCTCGAGATCGCGCGACGCGATGGAGCCTGGGTGGTCGAAGAAGTGTGGAAATCGCGTAAGCTACAGAATCACTATCACTCGTCGGTGCTGGCGGATGGCACGATCTACGGGTATCACAACGAGCTTCTCACCGCCGCCGACGTCGCCACGGGCAAGGTCTCGTGGAAGCAACGTGGTTTCGGCCACGGAACCGTGGTTTGGGCCGACGGCCATTTGATCCTCCTCGGTGTCGAGGGAGACCTGGCCATCGCCAAAGCCGACCCTGAACGTTACGACGAAGTCGCCCGTGCCAAGCCGCTCGAGGGCAAACATTGGACGGTGCCGACGCTTCATCGCGGGCACTTGTTGATCCGCAATGAAAGCGAGCTCGTCGCTTTTGATTTGCGTCGCGACGCCGCGACACCTTAGACGTACGCTCGAGGGCATCGAATCGACGCCCTCTTTTCTGCTCTCCGGAGGAACTTTCCGTGTCTGGTCAGTCTGTTCGTTTCTTTCTGTTGCCTATCTTCCTCGCATGCTGCTTCGCCTCCCTGCCCGTCGTCGCCCAAGACGACGAGTCATCCACGACCACCCCGGCCACCACCATTGAAGACGAGGTGGTGGTCGAAGCCGAGCCGTATCGCCTCACCGACGAAGCCACCACCGCGCTCAAGGTGCCGGTGCCCTTCCGCTTGCAGCCGCTCACCGCGGGTGCGTTCGGTGCCGAGCTACTCGCCGAGCAGAACGCCACGACCATTTTCAAGGCGATCGAGAACAGCGCCGGTGTGCTCGCCGACAAGAACGGCGGTTCGACCGAGCTCTTCTACGTTCGCGGCTTCGAGTCGATCGCCTCCGGGCAGCTGCTGATCGACGGCGTCGGTGATCCCGAGTCGACCCGCTACGACCTCTACAACATCGATCGTGTCGAGGTGGTACGAGGACCAGCGGGCTTTCTCTACGGCAACAGCCTGGCGGGTGTCATCAACCTGGTCACCAAGGCTCCACCGTCATCGAACCGTGGCTCGGCGACCGTCGCCGGGGGTGATCATTCGACCCTGCGTGGCGCCATCGACTATGGCCTGCGTACCGGGAGCGATCTCGGCTTTCGCCTCAACGCGGTCTACGAGGAGAGCGACACGCATCGCGACACCGGCGCCTACGACCTCTTCGCGATCAACCCGTCGCTCGACATTCCGATCGGCGAGGCCGCCAATCTGCGGATCGACGCCGAGTATCTGACCCAAGACGGTCTCAACGACTCGGGTATTCCGATTCTGCTGCTCACCAACGAGATCGCCGATGTCGATCGCGAGACCTCGTACCAATCGCCGTTCGACATGTTCGAGCAAGACGTCACCCGTCTGCGGGCGTCGTACGACCGCCAGCTGAGCGCCAACATCACCCTGACCAACACCCTCTTCTACCGTGATTTGGATTGGGTATCGGACGGTACCCTGATCAACGGCGCGGCACCGTCTCCACCGCTCTTCCGCGACACGGTCTTCCGCACGCTCGCCCTGCTCGACGACAACCAGACCTTCTGGGGCAACCAATTCGATCTGCTCTTCGCGATCGACAAGGGCAACGTCCGTCACGACCTGGTGGTGGGTATCGAGTACGAGCGGCAAACCGACGATTTCAGCCTCGACTTCGCGCTGCTCGACTCGATCGATCTGCGCAACCCGGTCGAGACCGCGACGGGATTCTTCATCCTGCCCGGATTCGGCTTCGCGGGTGATACCGAAACCGAGGTGATCGCGCCGTATGTGCTCGACACCCTGACCATCGGTGACAAATGGGTGGTCAGCCTCGGTGCGCGCTACGACTCGATCTCGTTCGAGGACGCGGTCACCAATTCCGACGACGACAGCGATCGCGTCAGCCCTTTCGTGGGCGTGCTCTACGCGCCCAGCGAGCGGCTTTCCCTGTTCGCCAATTGGGGCCAGAGCTTCGACCCACCGTCGACCCTGGTGGCGCCCGCCGAGCGTGACAACGAAGAAGGCGAAAACGTCGAGGTCGGGATCAAAGCACGTCTCTTCGACGACGCGGTCGATCTCACCCTGTCGGTCTACGAGCTCGAGAAAGAGAACATCCTGATCCCCGATCAGACCGGTATCACCGGCCGGAGCGGCAGTCAGGAGAGCCGAGGCGCCGAGCTCCGACTCGCGGGTAGCGGTGGTCGCGCCGGTATCGCCTGGCTGTTCAGCTACGGTTATGTCGACGCCGAGCTCACCCGTTTCGCCGAGACGCTCCAACTGCAAACGCCGCCCTTCTTCGCGGTGCTCGATCGTTCCGGCAACACGCCGGCCTTCGCTCCCGAGCACACCGCTCGTCTGTGGCTGTCGAAGCACTTCTGCAACGGCTTCGGGATCGCCGGTGGCGCGCGCTACGTCAGCGAGCGTTTCATCGCCCCCGACAACGCGGTCGAGCTCGACGACTTCCTCACCCTCGATCTCACCCTGTCGTATCTCTGGCAAGACTGGCAGTTCAGCCTCTTCCTCGAGAACATCGGCGACGAGGACTACGAGACGCGAGGCATCCAGCCCTCCGCCGCGGTAACGCCGGCCGATGGCTTCCACCTCACCGGCGAGATTCGCTTTCGATTCTGAGATTTCGTTTAGATCCAGCCAATCTGGGCCGACGAATCTCTCCCGTATGAACCGTCTTGTTGAATGAGCCACGAAACGAGGTCGACATCATGAGAATTCAACACGATTCGTACGATGTAGTGGTGGTGGGAGGCGGTCCCGCCGGCTCCACCACCGCTACCCTGGTCGCGCAGCGTGGGCATCGCGTCTTGCTGCTCGAGCGCGAGACCTTTCCGCGTTTTCACGTCGGTGAATCGCTCATTCCGGCTACCTACGACGTGCTCGAACGTCTCGGCATGCTCGAAACGATGCGTGAGAGCGCCTTCACCAAGAAATACAGTGTGCAATTCATCACCGGTGACGGTCGAGAGAGCGCGCCGTTCTACTTCCACGAGACCGATCCCAGCGACCGGTCGCAGACGTGGCAGGTCGAACGCGCGCAGATGGACCACATGCTCTTCGAGAACGCCCGCGCTCACGGTGTCGAAGCACACGACGGCGACCTGACCGTCAACCACATCCTCTTCGAGAAGGGCCGCGCCGTCGGCGTCCGCGTGCGTTTCCGTGACGGTAGCGAGGTCGACGTCGGAGCCAAAGTCGTGGTCGACGCCACCGGTCAGCGTGCCCTCTTGTCGCGTCGCCTCAACCTGCGCGAGCAAGATCCCTTCTTGCGTATGGCGTCGATCTTCACGCATTTCGAAGGCGCGCGTCGCGACGACGGCATCGACGAAGGCGCCACCCTGATCATCCACAACGAGACTCGTGACGGCTGGTTCTGGTACATCCCACTCCACGACGATCGGGTGAGCGTCGGCGTGGTCGGTCAGATCGACTACTTGATCAAGGGCCG
>JBCDBH010000163.1:0-12666 GCA_039184055.1 Acidobacteriota bacterium | reverse complement strand
CGAACGGATGGTCCACGAGATCGAAAAGCACGACTACTCGGTCGAGAACGGCAACTTCACTCGGATCATCAACGAACGCAACTTCGATCGTGTCGCAGCATTGATCGACCCCGACAAGGTCTACTACGGGGGCGAAACAGATCGCGAAGAACGCGTCATCCAGCCGACGGTCATGCACAACGTGACCATCGACGACGCGTTGATGCAGGACGAGATCTTCGGACCGATCATCGCCGTGATCGAGTACGAGACGCTCGACGAAGCGATCGAGATCGTACAGCGCTTCGAGAAGCCACTGGCCGGCTACCTGTTCTCCAACGACCGGACTACCAAGCAACGCTTTCTGGCTGAAATTCCCTTCGGCAGCGGTGCCATCAACGACGCGGTGATGCAAGTCACCAATTCCAACCTCCCCTTCGGTGGCGTCGGCAATAGCGGTGTGGGCCGCTACCACGGCCAGTACAGCTTCGAGTGCTTCTCGCACCTCAAGCCCGTGCTCGAGAAGTGGAACGCCGTCGAGCTCGACATCAAGTACTACGGGCACTCCGACCGGCAAATGGACCTCATCCGGAAGCTCAGCTGACGGTTGAAACCAAGCCATCCAGCATCATGCGACACCAGGCGACAGCACCGGAGCTACACACCATGACCAAATGGATGGCAACTATCCTGGATGGACACGCGGCCGCGACCGCGCGGCCCGCACACCACGGCCCGACCAACCGACCACCGCCGCGAGCAGACAGGGTAAGAGCAATGTGGCGGTGATGAGCCCACCGATGACGGTGACCGCCAGCCCCAACCAGAAGGGATTGGAGGTCGGATCCAGCGCTACGGGTAGGAGGGCGGCCGCCGAGGTCAAGGTCGTGGTCCACATCGGCGTCCAACGACGTCGCACGGCGAGACGATAGAGACGCAGCGCCGGGGTCCCGGGTCTCTGGTCGCGGAATTGATGGAAGCGATAGAGCAAGAGAATCGCATCGTTGACCGCGACCCCGGTGAGCAGGACCAGCCCCAGGAATGCTCCTTCGGCAAACGGCGCATCCGTCAAAAGGAAGGCGCCGGCGACACCGAGCGCCGCCGCGGGAAGAGCGACGAGGGTCGCCAAGGCGAGTCGCCATGATTCGAAGAGGGCGGCGGTGGTGAGCAGCAAGAGCACGCAGGCGACCGCCAAGGAACGGTAGAGCTGATGACGGTTCTTGTGTGAAAAGAACTCCATGTGCACACGCTCGACCGAGTAGCCGGGTGACACGTGGACCGATGCCAAGGTCTGCTCGATCGAGCGAACACCGAGCGCGTGCGGCCCTTGGTAGAAAACCTCCAAGCGGCGCAGGTACCTCTGATCGACTCTCTCGATGCGCGCGGGCTCGGTTTCGAGCTCGAGCCGGGCGATCTGACCGAGGGGGCGAGCGCGCCCCGTGGACGTCTCGATCGGCTGCCGCAGCAGCCCGTCCACGGAGGGCGGCGTCGCGCTCGACACCAAACGCACCGGCCAAGCGCGTTCTTTTGTCTCGAGCCATAGATCCGGTAGCACGCTGCCGAGCGAGGAATCGACTTGTTGGAGCCACAGCCCGGGCGATTCCGTCGACTTCGACCCGTCGACGGGTGAGAGGAAGAAGGCTCGCGGCGCCTCGGGACCTTGTTTCCAGCCGCCGTGGACGTCGACACCCGCCACCCGCGGTAGCGCGCGAAGCCGTCGAGCCACGTCGTCGACGAGCACGTTCAAGCGGTCCCAATTGGATCCTCGCGCCTCGATCTCGAAGGTCGCACTGTCACCGTTGAGCCCGGATCGATACCCCAGCGGTAGGAGCCCCGCGACACCGACCTCCACCCCGGCGAGACGTACGGCTTCGTCGATCAAGCGCTGACGAAGCTGCAGGCCCGGAGGCCCGGAGGCCCGCCCGAGCTCGACACCGATCGTCGCCGAAGCACCTTGGATCCGGGTCATCACACTGCTGACACCGGGCGCCCCGAGCGCCAAACCTTCGAAGCGTCGGGCCAAGCGGTCGGTTTCCTCCATGGGCGCGCCAAAAGGCAAGTCCAGACTGACGTCCAGACGCTCCTGGCCCACCAGCTCGCCCTTCGTATGGAAATCGACCTGTTCGAGAAAGACCCGCGTCACCCCGCCCACGGCGGCTTCCAGTCGCGGCCAGAGATCACGACCCACCGAGCTGTCTCGCCCCCGGTTGTAGACCTCGGCCACGGTCTCGACCACCGCGGGCGACTCCGGAGAGGGCGTCCAGGATTCGGGTAGGAGCCACAGCGGAATACCGAGCGCGAGCACCATGGCCAGCAGGACGAGCCGTGGGAAACGACCCGAGATCACCACGAGACGATCGAAGAGCCGAAGAGCGAAAGACGGTGATCGTTGCGCCACGGTCACGGGGCGTGGCGTCAGCCAGAGGGCGCCATGAAAGCTCACCCAAACGACGCCGAATACCAGCGAAAGCAGAAGACCCAAGGCCACCATGAGGGCCAGCGGCACGAAGAGCTGACGTAGCTCCAGATCGAGACTACCCAGCGGCAGAAGCACCACGAGGGTACTGACCGTGCCGGCGAGCAGCGGTGGCCATACCGCCGCGAAGCTGCGATGGGCCACGGTGATGCGGTCCTCCCGCGTGGCGGTCGACCGCCGATCGAGTCGATGCTGAATCTCCTCGACCAGAACCAGAGCATTGTCCAAGAGGAATCCGGCCAAGAGCACCAGTGCGGCGAGGGTCAGCAGATTGAGACTCGCCCCGGTCACCCTCAGAAAAATCATGACCATCGCCAGCACGGTCATCATATGGACCAGGATCAAACCGAGGGCGACCCACCGGTGCGCCATCAGCAACAAGACGGCGAGTGCGAAGACGAGACCGGCGGCCCCTTGACGACCGAGGTGCCCGAGCTCGGTCGCCATCTCGGCGCTGCGGTCGACGGCCACGTGGTAATCGAGCTCTCCATCGAGCTCACTCCGCACACGCTGCAACACGGATGTCACCCGCGCCGCCGTCGCCAACACATCGTGCCCCGGCTGGCGGTCGATCCGCAGCACCACCGCCTCGCGTCCGTCGATACGCGTCAGAGCACGACGTGGCGCGTCGACGATATCGAGGGTCGCCAGCTGATCGAGCCGTAACCACCGCGCCTCGTGAACCTGGATCGGCAAGCGACGCAGGGTCTCCAACGTCTCGAGTGGATGGCGGTACAAGAGCGCGGTCCGCGCTCGGCCCAGATGACCGAAATCCTCACGACGCCCAGCCTCCGCGAGGCCTTGCCGCACATCCCCGACTTCGAGTCCGTGACGCGCGAGGACGACCGGATCGACGACGACCTTCAGCTCCTTGGTCGGGTGACCCGTGATCTCGACACCGGCGACCCCGGGCAGGGCTCTGAGCGCTGGAATCAAATGCGCCTCGGCAAGCTCCGCCACCGACGTCTCACCCTTCGCCAACAGATCGATGACGAAGAACCCCTGATGATCCGCCAACAGCTCGGGGCGATACCGGTCGAGTCGCGGTACGACTCCCCGGGGCAACGACGGTCGCAACCATTCCAGCCGTTCACCGATCTCGATCGAGGTGTTTCGCGCCAGCGTCGGACTCATCTCGACGACCAGCAAGCCGACGCCATGGGCCGAGTACGACCGTACCTTCTCGACCCCGGCGATCCCCTGCAGCGAACGCTCGAGAGGCGCGACCAGATCCCGCTCGATCGTCAACGGTGACGCCCCCGGCCAGACGGCCGAGATACGACACGACGGCAACTCGGTCGTCGGTAAGAGCTCCAACGGCAGCTCCAACCACGCTGCGATCCCCACGAGCCAGAGAACACAGAACATGGCTCGCAAAGCGACCGGTCTCCGCCACAACCCGTCGAGCATTCGGGAGGAGCAAGAGGTCATCACAGCCCGTCAGCCACAACCGTCAGTGGACGACTTTGGCGTAATACTCGGAGAAATTGGACTCCGTCATGTCGGAGTGTTTGTCGTTGTGACAGTCACGACAAAGACCGAACTCCGGTGTCCGTACGAGGCTGTGCACCGTCGGCTCTCGAACGTGTTTGCTGGCGGGTCCATGACACATCTCACACTGGATCCCGAGCCACGGCGACGACGCCCCCTGAGCCATGCGAAAACCGTTGGCCAGATCGAATCCGGTGACGTGGCATTCGACACAATTCGGGTAGTACTGGCGGCGTCGTTTGACCAGGGTCTGAAACGCCGTCGCGTGAGAGGTCTGGCTCCATTGCTGGTGTTGTGCCTGATGACACGAGGTGCAGCTCTCCACACCCACCCATTCGGTGGTCTGGACCTCGTGCGTCCACAGGTTGAGGTAGCGCGTCGTCTCGAGACGATCGGCGACGCTGCGGTAGAACCCGTCGAGCCGCGCGCGCACGATTTGCGACTCCGGCAGGTCTTCGGTCAGCTGGGTCACGACCGAGCCCGCGGCCACCGGGCGACCGGCCTCGAGGTAGAGATCAGTCACCGTGTAGCCGTAGGAATCGATATCGGAGTGGACAACCGCCGTATCGCCGAGAAAGAAGCTATCGCCGCTGATGTGAGCATGCGGGTCTTCCGGGAGTACCGAGGTCACGACGAGATCGATATCCCGACCCTCGAGCAAGGGCGCGATCTCTTTCGGCGCGAGGCTGCAAAGGAGCACCACGAGGTCGACGTCGAGACCCTCGAGCTCGGCGAGGGCCCGATCCAGAGCAGCTTCTCTCGGTTCTCGCTCGAGGCCGACCATGCCGTCTTCGAAGATCACCTCGTCGACATCCTCCGGCGAATCGGTCGAGAGCCCGAGGAAACCGATCGACAATCCCGCCTTCTTCACCACCCGCACCGGTGGCGCCAAGGGTAGGCCATCTCGAGTCAGGTCGGAGTTGAGGAACGGCAGCGGTCGATCGCCGACCGCGGTCTGGAAGTAGTCGACACCGTAGATCGTCTCCGAAAGACGAATATTCATCACGTCGAACTCCAGATCCGCCAACAGGTTGAGCCCCAACTGGCTCTCTTCCCGCGTCATCGGACGTGGCAAACGCTCCCCTTTCTCGACCGGAAAGATATCGCCCCCGTTGATCAACAAGAGCTCCGGATCGTCACGACGCAAACGATCGATCTCCTTCGTGAGCCGCGCCACACCACCGTTCAGGTTGGTCTTGCAGCCACAATTCTCCAAGAAATTGCGATGCCGGGCGATATGGACGATCCGCAGATGATCATCGAAACGGTCGGGCGCCTGGGTGCGACTACGGTCGAGATCCAACCGTGCGATCGCGCTGTACGGCTCCGAGATCGGCTTCTGAGTTCCGGACATCCACGCCACGACGTCCTCGGCATCCGTGGACGACAACACACCTTCGAGCACGCCCAGCAGCGTGCGCGATCGACGCTCGACAAAATAAGCGTGCAAGGCGTCAGCGAGCGCATACTCACCCTTGGATCCCTCGAGCAATCGCCGATCGATCCGATCGAGCACCGCCACCGATTTTTCGAACAAGGCCGTGATCTGGGAGACGTACCGAAGCTGCATCGTGTGCACTTCATCCAGAACGAGCTGATCGTTGCGCTCGAGGTTTCGCTCGGCCGTCTCGATATAGGCCTCGAAACCGGGCACGTCGATCCAATCGAGGCTCTTCTCCGCGAAGTAGCGCGGCAAGCCGTGGATCAGCCAAAAATCCTCCCGTGAACGGACCTCTCGCCGATACGGTGCGTGACGCACGAAGACATCGGCGAGGCTCTTGCTGAAGTGACGCCACCGACTCGGGGTCGGCGGGTCGAGAGACACGGCGACCTGGCGACCCCCCATGGGTGTGAGCAGGTCGTAACCCTCGATATCGCGTGGTGTCACGAAGACCACCAGCCGTTCCATGTCTTCGGGCGCGAAGATGCCGTAGAGCCGATTGGCGATGTCACCGATCGTGGCCACCACCTCCTCACGCGTGTCGGGCGCGATCCGCTCACTGGTGACCACCTCGAGCACCGCGTCGGTCTCGCCCAACGACAGATCTCTACGCTCCGCGGGACCGATCATCATGGACGCCGTCAAGAGGGCTTCGAGTCGGTCGGCCTTGTGCACCTCGGGGTAAAACGTCCCGTCGATCTCTGGCCAAGGGGTGTGGAGTGGATGGTCGCCACGGTTCTCGACGCGAACGCTCACCTCGGCGACCCGTTCCGGTTCCCGAACGGGATAGAGAAACATGCTCGCCCCCGGGGCCACCCACAAATCGGGCTCGGCAATACCGATCCGGATACCCGAAAAGCCCTTGGTCGCCTTGCCTTCCTTGACACCGATCCGCGCCTGGTATCGCACCTCGAAATCATCGCCTCGGTCGACGACTCGATAGCGGGTGAACGTCCAGGTCGATCCAATCCGTTCCGACTCTTCCTGAAACGCCTCGACCCGCTCGCCGTCGACGAACACGTCTTTGTCGGCCCGGTACAGATCCTGAACCTGCAGACCCAAGATCAACTCATCGTCCGTCCACGGACCGGAGCCGAGATGTCGAACCTGGAGCCGCACGTCGACGACCTCGGGATTCGAAGGCTCGTAGGTCACCACATAATCGAGGGCCAACCGATCACGTCCCTGCCAGTGCGTCACGCCGTACGCGACGACGGCGAGCAGACCCAGCACACCCGCGCCCAGGAGGATCGTTCGCGTGCTCACGAGTGCTCGTCTCCCTCACCGGACTCCGTGGCGGTATCGACGAGCACGTGATCCTGGGGTTCGGTCATCTCGAGCACGAAGATCTGTGGATACGGCAGATTGCTAACCGCATAGACGCGATCGTCACCACCGATGGCCAGCGGCATACCGGGCACTGAAATCTGACTCGCCAGCAGCACCCCATCGGCGGCGAAGAGATCCACCGTGTACTGCAACGTACCGTCTCGAGCCACTTGATAGCCCTTGAGAATGCGTCCATCCGGCATGGACAGCGCGGGGCCACTCTGGCTTTCGGCGTTCTTGAACGTCACCCCCGATTCGGACGCTTCGTAGTTGAGGAGAGGGGTGTCGAAGTACGTGTTCTCGAAACGAACGAGCGTTTCCCCATCCCGCGAGATGCGATAGCTGGAGCGATCGAACACCGGCGAGATCAGCAGGTGCTCACCGTTGCTCTCGACAGCGACTCGCCCAGCGTAATACTGATGAATGATCTGCTTGGCGACGAAGCTCGGACCACGCTCCGTGTGAAAGGGCCGTTCGACGGGGTAGCTGGCAAGGACGTTTCCTTCCCGGTCGAAGCGATGGATCACGTGCTGTTCGACGACCGAGAGGTCCCCATCGAGCACTCCCGCCGCAAAGACTCCACCCTCATGATCCACCGTCATCCCGTGGAGAAAATACGGCACGATGATCTCGTGTCTGGGCTCCGCATCCTCGAGACCGGCCACCATGACGCGATGTTTGCCGATATCGAACAGAAAGACCTGATCATCGAGGACCGTCACCAGCCAAGGAATATGGACTTCTCCCGGACCTTGGCCCTGGGTCGCCAACGACCAGAGCGTCTCTCCCTCGATCGTCAACCGTCGAAGGCTCTGCATCTCGCTGTCGGCGATGAGAATCCGGTTTTCGGCGTCGACCTCGAGATCTGAGATCTTTCCAAAGACCAGCTCCCCGGGCTGCAACCCTTCCTCGCCCAAGGTCGCGACCGTCTCGAAAACGATTCCGCGATCGCCGATCCCCTGCCCAGTCTCTCCAGACTCCGAGTGCATACAGCCCACGATCGACAAGAGCAGAAGCAGCAGGCCCATGAAACGCAAGGCTTCGCGACTCCTCACAGGTCTCCACACCGCGGCACGGCCCGTCGATCGAACGCAGTACCGTGAGTCACCATTCATCGCCATTCTCCCCAGAGTGAAACGTTCGGTCCCATGAAACAGTCCGCCGAGCTCGAATGAGGCGAAAGGTCCCTGACAGGAGACCGCCTCGAAAGTCCATTCAAGGTTGGACTGAGACCTTTAGAGACTCAGCTGGCTTTACTCTTTGTCGGTACCGATGGCGTCGCCATCACACTCGTAGGTGTTGCAGCCATCGCCGATCACCCGGCAACCGAGCCGAGCCGTGGTGTCTTTGCACTTGAGGCCATCGATACAAACTTGCTTTTCACAGTAGCCTTCCGTCATCACCGAATCCGAGAACACGCCATCGGCGGCGCCGCCGTAGAGGTCCGCGGTCGCGGCCGGGACGAGAGCCATGGCGGCCAGAGCGAATGCAGCGAGGGTCAACATGAAAGCGGTCTTTTTCTTCATCACTTCTCCTTTTCACGTGCTTGTGTGGATTAACGGATGAGGCTCAGCCTCCTGTCAGAGCTCGAAAATGCGTCGACGAGTCGCCCGATGCGCAACCGTGCGCGCTCGGCAACCAAATAGAGAGCCGGTACGACGAAGAGAGTCAGCAGGGTGGCCCCGGCCATGCCCCCGACCAGGGTGACGGCGAGCGGCGCCCTGAGCTCCGCCCCTTCGCCGAGATGGATGGCCATCGGCAACAGACCGAGCACCGTGGTGACGGTGGTCATGAGAATCGGCCGTACCCGGTCATGACTGGCACTGACAATGGCCTCGACGAGGGGCTGCTCGTGTTGCCGCTGTCGGATGAGATCGATTTTGACGATGGCGTCGTTGACCACGATGCCCACGAGAACGACGCACCCCACCAGGCTCATGAGATTCACCGTCTCGCCGGTCAGCATCAGCGCCGGCACCACCCCGACCAGCGCCAGAGGCACCGTCGAAAGAACGACCCACGGCACGATGAAGCTCTCGAAGTGCGCCGCCAGCAAGAAATAGACGATGCCGAGACTCAGCAGCAGGCTCGTACCGACAGCGCCCCCGAGCTCGCGAAATTTTTCACTGGCTCCGGTGACGCGACCCTGCAAGGGAGGCTGGAGATGGCTGTCGACGAGAGTCCCGAGGCTCGCCGCCGCCGACGCCAGATCGCCGCTGTCGGCACGCATCACCTCGAGTCGACGCACCGGGATACGGTCCTCGCGAAAACGCACCGCGCGCAGGCTGGTCGTGTCGGCCTCGACAAAGAGGCCGAGGGGCCGCGGACCGGACTTCGTCATCACCGGTCGCGCCAAAAGCTCGCCCAGGCTCGCCGTGTCACGCAGCGTCACCGTCACCGGCAATCTGCCGTCCGCCGCCCGGAGCGCCGTGGCCCCTCGCGCATCGGCCGCCGCGCGCAGGTGTTCCCCGAGCGTCGCGGCGTCGACACCGTGCCGCATCATGACCTCGGTCAGAAACCGCAAGCGAAACCCGGGAATCCGCTCAGCGTCCATGAGACGCGCATGATCGAAGAGAGGCTCGGCTTCGATGGCGGTCACCAGCCGCCGCGCCTCGTCTCCCTCCCATCCAGGGTTCTGGCCCATGATCTCGACCACCAAATCGTGCCGTTCCTGGACGAGGAGATCTTCGAGTCGACTGCTCCCCAACTCGACCCAGCCCTCCAGACTCAAATCATCGAGATGCTCGCGAATCCGCCGGGCCGTCGCGATCGTGTCGGCGTCACGAGCCAGGAGAACGGTCACATCCGCCGCATGCGCGGGTCGCGGTTCGATCTCCATACGTGCCTCGTCACGCTCACCGAGATCGGCGACGAGACGTTCGACACCGGGCGTCGCCAGCAGACGTTCCTCGAGCCGCGAGGCAGCCTGATCGATCGTCTCCAGGGCGGTCCCGGGCGCGAACGCCAAGCGGATCGCGAGCAGACTCCGGTCGACCTTGGGAATCACTTCTCGAGGCAGCCCCGAAGCGGCGACTCCCATCACGATCAATAAGGCGAGCGCCGCCGCCAGGGTCCGATAGGGATGGACGAGAATCCAGTCGAGCCCGTGCCGATAGCGAGCGCCCAGCCAGCTTCCGAGCCGGCCTGGCTGCGACGCGGCGACGCCCCAGCCCTTGCCCCGAGAGAGCGCGGGCACCACGGTGAGAGCGACCGCCAAGGACGCGAGGAGGGAGCAGGCGACGGCCAGGGATTGATCGCGGAACAGACGTCCGGCGAGACCGTCGGAGAAGGTGAGCGGCACGAACACCGCCAGCGTCGTCAGGGTGCTGACGGTAATGGCCGGCGCCACCTCGATGGCGCCGTGAAGCGCGGCGTCCTGATCGCCCTCCTGTCGTCGACGAGCGATGTTCTCGGCGACCACGATCGAATTGTCGACCAGGAGACCGATACCCAACGCCAGGCCACCGAGCGAGATGAGGTTCAGCGTCAGTCCGAGAACATCGAAGAGCACCACCGTGACCAGCAGGGACAGGGGTATCGACACCGCCAGGGCCACGAGCGCCCGTGGGCGTCGCAAGAACACGAGGAGCACCGCGAGCGCCAGCACGCCTCCGAGAGCGATGGTTTGCAAGACGCCATCAATGGAGGCGCGAACGAAGTCGCTCTCGTCGACGAGAACTTCCAGGCGAACCTGGGGTAGCTCCACGTCGAGCTGTCGGAGCGCGGCTCGCACCTGGGTGGCGGTCTCCAAGAGATTCGCCTGCTGGCCCTTCTCGACCAGGAGCAACAGACTCTCGCGGCCGTCGGTCCGAACCAAACCCCTTCGCGGGGCCGTCGTCTCCCGCACCACCGCGACATCCGAGAGTTGTAAAACGGTGCCCTTCGCATTGATCAGAGGGAGCGTGCCCACCCGGCGCAGCTCGTCGAGCTGGGATCGAACCTCCACGGCGAGACGCAAGTGGCCATGACGCAGCAGGCCGCCCGACGATTCGACCGCCGCATCGGCGAGAACACCGCGTAGATCCTCGACCCCGAGACCATGGTTGACCAGCTTTTCGGGATCCGCCTCGATCTCGAGCACACGGGAAGGCGCCCCGGAGATCTGCACGCGAGCGACACCGGGCAGCTGCTCGAGACGACGGGCGACGATCTCGCGCGCCATCTCACCGTGGGTCGGTTCGAGAGCTTGCGACGCGCGCAAGGCGATGACCAGGGCGGGTCGCTCGCTGGGATCGAGATGCAGGATGATCGGCCGCGCGGCGTCCGGCGGCAGATACCCACGCACGCGGTCGAGATGCTCGCGCATCTCCAGCCGCGTGGCCGCCAGATCGACACCCCAGCCAAAATCAGCGCGAACCAGGCTGCCGTTGACCTGGCTGCGGCTGTGCAGGCCCCGCAACCCGCCGAGCCCGGCGATCACGTTCTCGATCACTTCGGTGACCTGCTGCTCCACCGTCTGCGGCGACCCCGATGGGATGCCCGTATAGACCAACAGCGATGGATACTGCAGCGTCGGCAGGAGCGCCACGGGTAGACGGACCAACGCCTGGCCGGCCAGCCCGAGAATCAGCAGGACACAGGCGGACAGCGCCACGGGTCGCGCGAGCGCCCAGCGTACGAGCCCGCTCACCGCAGCCCCCCGTCGGTGGCGTCGAAGGACGCATCGAACACCTCGACCTCCGCACCGTGTCCCAGCGAGAGATGCCCGGACACCGCCACCTGATCACCGGCCTCGACACCCGTCACGAGCTCGATCCAATCACCCACCCTCGCCCCGGTCTCGACGTTGATCCACTCCACCCGACCGTTGGCCACCCTGAAGACGACCGAGCGACCTTTGCGCTCCAGAATGGCCGCTTCCGGAACCGCCAAACGCGCCGCGAGATGCTCGAGCTCGAGCTCGACCCACGCGAGTTGCCCCGGCAACAGGTCCGCATCGGGATCCGTGATCTCGATGGTCAAACGGCCACTGCCCAGCTCATGATCGATCCGTGGATTGATCGAGCTCACGACACCTGCGACCTCGCGGTCCGCATGCGCGGGTAGACGCACCGCGACGCGATCTCCTCGTGTCGCCCGCACCAGGTCCGCCTCCAAGACCTCGACCTCGACCTGCATCCGACGCGTATCCATCAGCGTCAGCACCGGCTCGTCGATCGGAACCCGCGTACCGACATCGATCGCGACATCGGCGATACGCCCGGAAAACGGCGCCTTCAGCACCGTGGCCGCCAAATCGAGACGGGCACGTTTCAAGCTCAATTCCGCCTGGACCAACCCGGTGATGGCCGCCCGCACCTCTTCCTGCCGCGACCCGCGTAGCAGATGATCGACCTCGCTCGCGCGCCGCGCGCGTAGAAACTCCGCTTCCGAGATCAGCCCTTCGTCACGCTGATGCTCGATCGTGGCCCTATCCGGCGGCGCGACCCGCGCTTCCCCACCTTCCACACCGTCGGCGGACCCGATCCCGGTCGAGTCGATCCCGGTAAAGACCGCGTATCGAGCTTGCACGGTCAGCAGCTCGGCCTCCGCCTCTTCGACCGCGATGCGAAACCGGCGGGCGTCGAGCTCGGCCAGCACCTCACCGGCCTCGACCCAACTTCCCTCCTCGACCCTCAGGTCGACCACACGCCCTTCGACCTCGAAATCGAGCTCGACCTGTCGACGAGCCTGCAGATGCCCCATGGCTTCCGCGGTCACCACCAGGTCACGTGTCACCACTTCGGCGACACCGATTCGCGGCATCGGTCGAGTCTCGGCGCGCTCGAGACCGGGATCGTCGAGCCCATCACCTTGAGCCGTCGGCCGTAGCCACCCAACGGCGACCACCACCATCACCAAAGCCGCGATCCGGCTCGACCAAAGCACCAGCTGTCGACGAGAGCTCACAGGGCGACACACCTCTTCTGAAACGCAAAACAAGCGTTTCGAAACCAACAAACGACTCTGG
>JBCDBH010000162.1:0-12695 GCA_039184055.1 Acidobacteriota bacterium | reverse complement strand
CCCGAAGCGTTGATCAGCTTCGAATCGTTGGTGAGCCTCCATGACCAGGAGGGCGCGCTCAAACGCGTCTTACGCTCGCACCGACCGCGTCAGGCGCTTTATCGGGGCTGGCCGCTGAGCATCGAGCGCTATGAGGCGTTCTACGACGCCCTGGTGGAGCGCCGGGTAAAGTTGGTCAACAAGCCCTATCAATACGAAATCTGCCAGCTGCTCCCGGCGTGCTACGACGTGCTCGAAGGCAACACGCCCACGAGCCGCTGGTTCGATCACGCCGACCTCGACATGGACGCGGTGATGGCGGTGCTCGCCGAATTCGCCGGTCGACCGGTGAAAGTGCGCGACCACCTCGACGCCAACAACGCTCAGATCATCCCCGCCGACGCCGATCGCGACGCGGTATTTCGACTCGTGTCCCACTACCTAATGGAACGTGGCGACCGCTTGACCGGTGGGCTCTTGTTTCGCGAGCACATCGAGCTCGACACGCTCGGCCTCGATCCAGCGAGCGGCGCATCACGTCGGGCGATCTGGTCGATCGTCTGTGTCGACGGGCGTCCGCTCATGGTCTTGCCGTGTTGGGCCGATGTCGATCCCACACCCAAAGACCTTCCCATGCCACGGTTCAGCGCGCTGGCGAGTCGCATCGACAGCCGATTCTTCGTCATGCTCGTGGCGCGACGTGACGACGGTGCATGGACCGTGCTCGATCTCATGGACGGTCAGGTAGCTCGGCTACCCGCCACGACATCGGCTCGAGCGTTTTACAGCGCTCTTGACGAGGTCTTTCGTCTTCTTCCCCCCGCCGCCTCGATGAGCGGCATTTTTCCCGCAGCAAAGGACCCATGATCGACGTCTATACCGATGGCGGTGCCGATCCCAATCCCGGACCGGGTGGTTGGGGCGTGGTGATTCTCGACGGTGACGAGCCCCGCGAAGAGCTTTCCGGTGGCGATCCCGACACCACCAACAACCGCATGGAGCTCACCGCCGCGTTGCGTGCCCTCGAGCATCTCGAACCGGGCACCCCGATCGCGATTCACACCGACTCGCGCTACCTGAAGAACGGCGTCACGCAATGGCTGCCCGGCTGGATTCGACGCGGCTGGCAACGCAAAGGTGGCGAGCTCAAGAACGTCGATCTGTGGAAGGGGCTCGCCCGGCAGCTCGATCGTCACCGGATCGACTGGCATTGGGTCAAGGGTCACGCCGGCAACCGCTGGAACGAACGCGCCGACGAGCTCGCCACCGAGGCGCTGCGCAAAGTCGGTGGCGGACGACCCGAGCCCCCGGCCGAGGTCGACACCGATGTCGAGATTTGGCTGCGGATCTCGCACAGCCGACGCAAGGGCGGCTGGGCCGCCAACCTACGCATTGGCGACGAAGACGAAACCCGGGTCGACTCCGGCACCGCGGCCAACGCACCACGCTACGAGCTGCTCGCCGCCGTCGAGCTGCTCGAATCTCTGCCCGACGGTCATAGCGTCGCCATCTACTCCGCCTCCGACTACCTACGCAAAGGCGCGTCGCAATGGCTCGCCGGGTGGAAACAAGCCGGCTGGACCACCAAAGCCGGTGGCGACGTCAAAAACCGTGATCTGTGGGAACGGATCGACCGTCAGGCCCGCGTCCGCCGCATCGAATGGCTGGCGCCACGGGACGAAGACGCCACCCTGCTCGCCCACCTCGACAGCGAAGCGACCCTGGCGCGTAAGACGGCCTAAGTAGGTTTAGTCGAGCGAAGCCGATACGGCCCGCGCCGAATCCTCGACCGTGCCGACGAGCTCACCTTTGGTGAGCACCGACGGGAAAACGTGTGGATCCTGGCCGGGCCGATAGAGGATGTAGAAAGGAATCGACGACCGCCCCCAGCGCGCCAGGTACTCGGCGATGATGTCGTCGCGATTGGTCCAGTCGGCCTTCATGGTGATGACGTCGTGACGCTCGAAAGCCTCGGCGACCTTGGCGGTTTCGATCACCCCGGCCTCGTTGGCCTTGCAGGTGAGACACCAATCGGCGGTGATGTCGACGAAGACCATGCGCCCATCGTCGGCGAGGTCGATCGCGGCGGTTTCGTCGAAGGGCCGCCAATCGAAGTAGGCCGAGGCACCGCCATCCCCTTCGCCGACGACTTTGACCGGCGCCGAGGTGGCGAGAGCGATGGTGGCGAACGACGCCAGCACGACTCCGGCCACCGCGACCAGCCGAGCCGTGGCGCCAGTCCGCGATTGACCGTGTAGCCACACGAAGAGCGCGACGGTGAGCAGCGCGAGCTGGACGAAAGCGACCCAGGCGGCGGCGATCTGACCACCGAGAACGAAGAAGAGCCACACCGCCGATGCGGCGAGCAAAAAGCCCATCACGCCACGCAACATCACCATCCACGCACCGGGTTTGGGCAGCAGCTTGACCATCTGCGGCGCGATGGCGAGCAGGATGTAGGGCAGGGCGAGACCGACGCCGACCGCGGTGAACATGGCGAAGATCAGCCATGCCGGTTGCGCCAACGCGAAACCCACCGCCGGCGCGAGAAAGGGCGCCGAGCACGGGGTGGCCATCAGGGTGGCGAAGAGCCCCGACGCGAAGTGCCCAGCGAGTCCATCACGTGACGTCCCACCGACCTGGGCCACCTTCTGAGGCAGCTGGATCTCGAAGAGCCCCCACATGTTGAGCGAGAAGAGCACCACGATGACGGCCAGGAAGGCGACGAAACCAGGCTGCTGAAATTGCACGCCCCAACCGACCGCCGCCCCGGCGGCACGCGCGCCGACGGCGAGCGCGGCGAGCGCCCAGAACGACACCAGGACGCCCGCCACGGTGGCGAGCGCACCGGCGACCACCGTGCCGCGACTCTCACCGGCGTCTTTGACCAGGCCGAAGAGCTTGAGCGACAGCACCGGTAGCACGCACGGCATGGCGTTGAGAATCAGGCCACCGAGCACGCCGAAGAGCAGCATCATCGCCAGACCGCCGCTCTGTCCGGACGAGCCCGAGCCGACCGCCGCCGCTGCCGTCGCATCACCGTCGAAGAGCGCGGCGTTGGTCGACGCGCCGGTCTCGCCGATCGCCAAACCGAGACTCTGTTTGACGGTGACCGGTCGCAGACACGATTTGTCGTCACATGCCTGATACAACAAACTTGCTTCGAGGTTGGCGGTATTGCCCTCGAGCGCGGCGGGCAAGGTGAAGCTCGCGACCATCACCACACGGCCTTCGTACACCGCGATCGGCTCGTCGGTGAAGGCGAAGGGTTTCATCTCGTGATCGGGATAAACGATCGTCACCTCGGCGTCGCCAGGCGCCGTGACTTCGAGCGTGGTCGGGATCAGATAGTCGTACGACGGCTGGTTGCCGTTGACGTGCCAACCGTCGTCGATGCTCATGATCGCGGCCAGTCGCACCTCGTCACCCGGGGCATAGCTCGATCGATCAAGGGCGAGTTCGAGCTGGGCCTTTTCTTCTTGTTCGAGCTGCGCCGACACCGGCGCGACAAGCAAAACGAGGAGGGTGATCGCAATCGAAATTCGTACCGCCATGGGGAACGCTCCGAGGATCTAGGTGGGAAATAGAGGCCGTCGTGAGGAGTCGAAGCCGACCCAGAAATAGGTCGCGGCGATGATACCATCCCGCTCCATGCATCTTTCTCAACGTGCTCAGGCGCTCGCCGAGTCGGCCACGATGCGAGTCAGCCAGCGTGCCGGCGAGCTCCGTGCCGCCGGTCACCCCGTCGTCAGCTTCGGCGCCGGTGAGCCCGATTTTCCATCTCCCACGGTGGCGGTCGAAGCGGCCCGTCAAGCGCTCGCCGACGGCTTTACCAACTATACGCCCGCCGCCGGGATCGCGGATCTGCGCGCCGCCGTCGCCGACGATTATCGCCAGCGTCACGGTGCGCCGTGGCAAGCCTCGCAAACCGTGATCACGGTCGGTGGCAAGGCCGCCCTGTTCGAGATCGTCCACTGTCTCGTCGATCCGGGTGACGAGGTCATCGTGCCCAGCCCGTCCTGGGTGACCTTCGCGCCCCAAATTCAATTCGCCGGTGGCACGACGGTGCCGGTGCCGCTGTCGTGGCGCGACCGCTTTCGCGTCCACGCCGACGCGGTGATCGGCGCCATGACCGACCGCACCCGCATGGTGCTGATCAACGCACCGTCCAACCCCAGCGGCGGCATCATCAGCGCCGAGGATCTCCGCCAGATCGTCGAAGCGTGTGCCGAGCGCGGTATCGCCCTGCTGAGCGACGAGACCTACGAGCACTTCGTGTACGACGGCGCCGTTTGTGCCAGCGCCGCCACGCTGGCCAGCGAGTTCCCCGACACCATCACCCTGGTCGGTTCGTTCTCGAAAACCTATTCCATGACCGGATGGCGGGTCGGCTACGGTCTCGGCCCTGCCAACCTGATCAAAAAGGCCATCGCGGTGCAGAGCCACGCCACGTCGAACCCGACGAGCTTCGCCATGAAAGGCGCCCTCGCCGCGCTCCACGGCGCCCACGCCGACGTCGAGACGATGATCGCCACCTTCGCGCGCCGACGCACGCGGATCGTCGATCACCTGAGCGCCATTCCCGGGATCAACTGCACCCCGCCCGACGGCGCGTTCTACGTCTTCCCCGACGTATCGAGCTTCTACGACGGCGATCGCATCACGGGCTCGATCGACTTCGCCGAATACCTGCTCGAATCGGCAGGCGTCGCGCTCGTGCCCGGCGTCGCCTTTGGTGACGACAACCACGTCCGCCTCTCCTTCGCCTGCTCCGACGAGAACATCGACACGGGTATGGCGAAAATGGCCGAGGCTTTGGCCAAGCTCTAACGCGACCAAACAAGACCGGGCCCGTCGAAACGAGCCCGGTCAACCGTGGTTTCCGTGGTCGCAACAGTCGAGCGTGGTCAATCGCTCGACGGCGCGCTCACCGTATACGGGTAGCCGGTCGCCTGCGAGCACTGATCGGCACTGTTCTGAAAGGTCGAAAAGGTCACGAGCACGTCGTTGTAGTCCTTGTCGACGTTCTGGTTGTTTTCCAAGCCGACCATGACCTGGTCGAATTGCGAGCTATTGCCCGCCCACGTCGCGACACCTTGATTCGCCGCCGCACCGTCGGCGAAGGTCACCAAATAGGTGGCCGCATCGCCGGCCGTCAGACCCGTACCGTCGCAACCGCCACCGATCGCTTTGTTGATCCCGCCGAGCGAGGTGTATTTCACAATCTGCCGAAGCGATCCCGAGCCGCATTGCTCGTAGCTGGTACAACGTTGCACGGTGACGCTGCCAGATCCACCCCACGACCAGACATCGACCCAAACGGACGGGCTCTTGCCCGTTTTTTGCGTCGGTGGCGTGATGTTGATGTAGCAGCAAGGATAATCCGAGCTGGTGCTGCCACCCGCGCCACACTCGGGAATCGAGCTCGCCGTCGTCGGGCAGGCCGGCGATTGGGCCACGGCCATTGCCGCGCACAGAGTGATCGCAAGAAACAGAACGATGCTTGATTTCGACATTGTTTTTCTCCTATCGGTTGGCATGTATCGAGACCTGCATGACATCCATCAAAGCCTCGATTTTTCAATGCTTTAGACTGAACCAGACTACGAAACGAGAGGGTTTCCCGCTTGTCTCTAGGTAGCGTTTCTTTGTCCGTGGGTCGCGTCGGGCTCACCACGTCGAAAGACCGAGGGCGACACGCCAAAACGGGTTTTGAAACGACGCGAGAAGTGACCCAGATCGCGAAAGCCGACCGCATAGCTGACCTCGGTGACCGAGCACGGCTCGGAACGTAAGAGCTCGGCCGACCGGCGGAGCCGGATCTCCATCACGAGCCATGTCGGTGGTCGACCGATCAGGCTACGCATCCGACGGTGAAGAGCGCTGCGTGACACATAAAGACGCTCGGCGAGCGTCGCCACGGAAAGCTCCTCTTCATCCAAATGCCCCTCGACGACAGCGCACACGCGACGCAAGAAGGCGCGTTCTTCTGGATTCAGGGAACGTACGGTCTTGGGAAAAAGACCGGGAAGGACACTCCCAGTTGATGATCGATCACGCGACGGCAACGCTTCCATGCCTCTACCTCCATCCATTCAGCCCTTGGGGATCGATGGAGGACGCGCGGGCGAGGCGAAAAGTGGAACAGGTGGTTTTGCGCGACTAGGCGACTAGGACCGATCGCGCAACCAGGCCTCGAGCTGAGCCAGGAGGTTGGCGCCGTGTGGGCTGCCGAGACCGGTACACAGGTCATAACCGTCGGCAGCCGTATAGCCCTCGACCGTGGCGCTACGGTTGTTGCCGGTCGGCGTGAAGGTGGGTACGACGAAGGTCGGCGTCGCCGACGAATAATCGGCCCCTTGCACGACCGCGCGAAAGGCGTCCGAGTCGGCGACGTCGTAGAGGAAGTCGTTGAAAAAGAAGGGATCGGGTGTCGAGGCCAGCGAGCCACGTACACGCGCCATGAGCGCCGCCCACATCGGCGCCACGGCGCTCGTACCGCCGACCGGGCCGACCGGGACCTGGGCGCCCGGGGGCTGCGTGACCAGGTAACCGGTGGTCGACCCGGCGTTGCCCGCCACGTCGGGAAGCCCTCGACCGGTCTTGCCGTCGGGATTCGCCGACTTGGGCGCTAGGCCCGCCGAGCTTTGATAGGACGGCACGTCGTAATGGTCGCTCACCCCACCGCCGGTGGCGCCACCGCTGTAGTAAGGATTGCTGTCGTCCTGATGCTCGACCTGCTCGTTCCACACCACTTCGTTGAGGATTCGGTCGTCCGTGGCATAGAGCTGGGTGCCACCACAGGCGGTGGCGTACGGGCTCGCCGCCGAATAGCTGGCATGGGCCTCGGACGACACCGGGGTGACGACCTCACCGTCGAGCAGGCGACGCGCGTTGCCGCTACCGTTGTCACCCGCCGACGCGAAGACGGGAATGCCCAGCATCGCCGCGTCGTGAAACGCCTTGTCGATCTCTTGGTGAAAGCTCGACCAGAAATCGGGCGCGTCCTCGGTCATGCCGTAGCTGATCGAGATCGCGGCGTAGTCGTGATTGTGAATCGCCGCGTCGATCGCCGCGAGATATCCCGCGCTCGAAAACGGCGCGAAGTACACATCGATCACCGCTTCGGGCGCCATGGCGCCCACCACTTCGATATCGAGATAGGTCTCACCGACCGCCGCGCCCTGAGGATCCTGCTTCGCGCCGAGCACCGTATGCGCGTTGACCGTCGGTGAGGTGTCGAGTCCGATCAACCGCCAGTAGCTTTCGAGCTTCTCGGTGTCGAACGCGCCACCGAATTCCAAGATCGCGACCCGTTGTCCGGCACCCAGGCTCGTCGTGGGGAAATCGTAGAGCCGCGCCACCTCTTGCGGGAAGAACGTCGTCGGCCAGCGTTCTTTGAGCGAGCTTGCCGACGACGCGTCCGAATCCGATTGGGTTGCGGTCAGCGCCTCGGGATGAAGCCGTGAGTGAGGCTGGACGATCGGCAGCGAATCGAGACCGAACACACCCGTGACGATGTCCTGCAACGCCGGCGCGAGACTCACCGGATTCGTATGGCCACGAAACTCCACGTCGGTATCGGCGTGACGATACGTCGACAACTCGATCGCGAATGCCTTCGTCATGAGCTCGGCGGATCCACGCACAAACATCGATCGAGACGGCGCGTGCACCCGACTCACCGTCAAGCCCTGCTGTGTTGCCCACGTACGGACGGCTTCGATGTCGGTCGAGCTCGCGCCGTGGCGTGCCGCCAAGCCCTCACGATCGACGAACCGACGCTCGCCGGCCAGGAATGCCTCGAGGCTCAAGGTCGAAGTCGAACGACGCAGCTTGAGTAAAACGTCGATCGCGGCCGATGACTCGACCACGCCGACTTCACGATGACGGTCTAGTTTCGGAGCAGAAGTCGCGAGCGGGCTCATCCAAGGATCATGTCATCGTCCGCGACTCGAACGACGGCGGACGTTCACTCGCCGATCGCGTACAACGCCTCGTAGGTCCGCACGTAAAGCCGACCGTCGACGACCACCGGCGAGGCCGAGAGCAGCTCACCGACGTCGTTTTGCGACACGATGTCGAGCTTGCGACCGGCTTTGACGACGCTCACCACGCCGTCGTGACCGCTGAGGTAGACGTGCCCACCGGCCGCCACCGGGGAGCCACGGTGCCGAGTGTTGTGGACGCGCTCGGCGTAGATCTCGGTCCCGGTGGCGAGGTCGTAGGTCTGCAAGATGCCGTTTTCACGGCTCAGATAGAGGATGCCGTTGTAGACCACCGGCGATGGGACGTCGGGGGTGCCACGGTCGATCTTCCAAACGACTTTGTCGGTGACGTCGCCTTTGGCCTTCTTCCAATTCACTGCCGCGACGGGTCCGTTCTTGGCGGAGGGAATGATGGCCAGATCACCAGAGACGACGGGGGTGGCGACGAAGCGCAGGAAGTCGTTGTAGTTCTCGGGATCTTGGAGACCGCCGAGACGCCAGATCTCACTGCCGTCGGTCAGGCTGTGCGCGGTGGCGACGTCGGCGCCATGAATGATGAGCTGCTCACCCCCGGCGATCACGGGCGACGCGTAGGAGTGGAGATTCTCGGCGCGCGACTTGTGCGGACGGTCGATCTTCCACACGTCTTTGCCGGTCTCGGCGTCGACGGCGAGAACGATCTGAGCACCGGTGTGGAGAAGAGCGAGGTAGAGACGACCGTCGTGGAGAACCGGGGTGCTCGACATCCCGAAGAACATGTCGAACTCACCGAATTCCTTTTGCAAATCGCGACGCCACACCTCGGTCTTGCCATCGACGGTGTAGGCGGCGAGCGTGCCGTTGCCGGTGAAGACCCAAACGTGGGTACCGTCGGTGCTCGGCGAGGGTGAGGCGGCGTTGGTTTCGACACCGCGCTTGGCGTAGTTCTTGTCGTCGACCTGGCGACGCCACACCTCTTTCCCGGTGGCGCGGTCGAGCGCGAGGAGCACGATGCTCTCGTCGGCGGCGGCGTCATCAGCCTCGGCGTTCTCAGCGGCGGCACCGCCCTTTTTGGCCGCGGCGCTGGTCAGAAAGATGTGATCACCCCACACCGCCGGGGTCGACGCGGCAGCTCCGGGTAGCTCGACACGCCAGACGATCCCCGCGTCACGGCTCCAAACGGTGGGCGCCGAGCCAGCGACCGTGCCATCGAGATTGGGTCCCCGCCATTGCGGCCACTGGTCGGCGGCGCTGAGCGGTATGGCGAGAAATAGGACGGCGAGAAGAAGCGAGACGTAACGCATCGTAACTCTCCCTGAAGGTCATCGATCCACGATTTATGAGCGTGCGTACAAGGGTACGCGGACAGGTCGCACCTAGATGTCGTCTAGTTGTAAAGCACCGCTTCCCGATCCACTATCACGAGTCCACCCCAACCGGAGACATTCGATGCATCACAGCCTCTCGGTAACGACCCTTCTCATTCTCGTGGCTCTTCTCAGCGGACTCGTGATCTCGCCGATCCATGCTGAAGAATCAACGGCCGTGAGCCGAAACGACGATCCGCCTCCCGGAGTCGAGCAACTCCTGCCACGAGGACGAATCGCGGCGGTTTTCGAGCCCGTCTTCGTGACTGCCGAGCAAGCCGAGATCGCCGACGATGCGTGGGTGCTCGGGGTGGCGATCGGTGACGAGGCGCGCGCCTACAGTCTCAATCTTCTCAACAGCCACGAGGTGGTGAACGATGTCGTCGGCGGTCAGCCCATGGCCGCGGTGTGGTGCCCGCTCGCCAACGCGGGTCTGGTCTACGACCGTCGAGTGGACGGCAAGGAGATCGAGCTCGAAGCGTCAGGCGCGCTGATGCAAGCCTCGCTGGTGATGCGCGACCGCCAAACCGACAGCTGGTGGCCCATCATGACCGGAGAAGCGCTTGCCGGACCGCTCGAAGGCCAGCCCCTCACTGAGCTTCAGGTGAGCGAGAAAGCGACCTGGGCCGATTGGAAAACGCGCTATCCCCACACCACGGTGCTCTCGGTGGAGGGTCGCGAGCACGTCGAGAACAATCCTTATGACAATTACTTCACCTCGGAAGGCACGTTTCGAGGTCTCGAAATCGACGACGAGCGTCTCCCACCCAAGACTCCGATTTTCGCTTTCTGGCTCGACGGCAAAGAATGGGCCGTGCCGCACCGAGCGATCGAAGGTGGCGTGATGCTCGACGCTGGCAACCAGCGCGTCTTCATCGAACGGGCGACCGGTGCCGCCATCTTCGCCTCGAGTCACGGCTGGCGGGTCGAGACCGGCAGCGACATCGATGCCGCGCGTGCCGCGCTCGCCCAAAACGAGCTCGAACCGCTCGAAGGTTTCGATACGTTTTGGTATTCCTGGGTCGCGGTGCACGCCGAGACTGAGCTTCTTCCTTAGTGGAATAAACGTCAGATCCGAGGTCGACAGGGTCGCGTACACTTTGGAGGATCAAGGAGGTTCTCTTCATGCGCCGTCAATCGTTCGAGCTCCGCCCCGCCGCACGCACGCCGATCACCCGTGTGATGTCGCTCGTCTTCATCGGCGCGGGAATCGCCATCGCACTCTTTACCCTCGCGGTGTTGGCTCAGGAGAACCGATCTCCCGATGGCACCGAGAACGCTTCGACCACGGCGTCACACGACGCATCCCAGGCGACGGATACGTCACAGGCCACCGATTCGTCAGCCGGCCGGACCCTGTCGTTTCCCGAGCTCGAGCTGGCCGACGACGAAGCCGTCACGGCTCATTTCGCGACACGCGATGAAGCGGCGACGGCGACAGTCGACCATGCATCTTGGGGTGCTTTGCTCGATCGCCTTCTCCGCGTCGCCGACGACGATCTCAATCGATTCGATTACGCGGCCATGAACGACGACGACCGGGCGGCTCTCGATACGTATCTCGCAGCGCTCGCCGACACCCCCGTGTCGACGCTCGGCCCCGACGAGCAAATGGCGTTCTGGTTCAACCTCTACAACGCCCTCACAGTCAAGGTGGTGATCGAGCATTGGCCGGTCGACTCGATCCGCGAGATCGACCCGGATGGATCAGGTGGCCCGTGGAAGGCACCGCTCGTTACCGTGGAGAGCCTGAGCCTGAGCCTCGATCAGATCGAGAACCGGATCCTCCGACCGATCTGGGACGACCCTCGCATCCACTACGGGGTCAATTGCGCCAGTCTGAGCTGCCCCGAGCTCCTCCCGGCCCCGCTCACCGCCTCGACGCTCGACGAGCAGCTCGACGCGGCGGCGCGCGTCTACGTCAATAGCCCGTGGGGTGTCGACTTCGGCGACGACGGTTCGCTCACGTTGTCGAGCATTTACGACTGGTACCAGGTCGATTTCGGTGGTGATCTCCCGGGTGTAGGGGCGCATCTCGAGCAATGGGCCGAGCCCGAGCTAGCGAAGCGTCTCGGCGCCTTTTCCGGTACGCCAGGCTTCGATTACGACTGGAAGATCAACGCTCCGCTCTAAGTCCGGTCGGCCCACCTGATCGCCTCATTGCGATCCAACTGGCAACAGAATCTCTCAGTTCAAGGATTTGGATCGACCTGAGTCGCCCATTCACAGCGAAGCTATCGGCAACTCACGGCTACGTCCCCACAAAGCCTTCGAAACCGGGACTTTCCAACAAGCGGAATCCGCCTTGGCCAGGCTTTTCATCGCGACTTCCCAATCCCTTTACACGCTGAGCCGACACTGCCCGCATACCCAAAGGGGATACGAGCGTGCCCTAACGGTCAGGGTGCGTCTCTTCGAATGAGAACCAAGGAGGACGTGATGGAGACCCTTACCAAACGGGTTGCCAGTGTGCTGAAGACCACCGCCTTCGTCGCTCTGGCTACCCTGATCCTGGTGCCGGCCTCGGCCGACGCTGACTGGAAAACCAAGTGGAGCAACGGTCACAAGATCGAGTCCGAAGACGGCAATTTCAAGCTGAAGTTCGGCGGTCGGACCCAGGCCGACTGGAGCTTCGCCAGCGCCGATAGCGACCTCGAAGACGCGGTCGGCCCAGTGACCGACGGTAACGAGTTTCGTCGTGCCCGTATCTTCTTCTCGGGAACCATCTACAAGAACATCGAGTACAAAGTGAACTACGAGTTCTCGGACGGTGGCGCGACTGAAATCAAGGATCTCTGGATCAAATTCAAGCCCTGGGGTATCAAAGCTGGGCACTTTCACGAGCCGTTCAGTCTCGAACAGCTGACCAGCTCGAAGTACATCACCTTCCTCGAGCGCTCGCTGCCCGACACCTTCGCCCCGGGTCGCAACACCGGCATCGCGTACAGCAACAGCTCGGACAGCTACACCTTCGGCCTGGGTGTATTCCGTGACACCGACGACTTTGGTGTCGGCACGGCCGAGGATCGGATCAACATCACCGGTCGCTTCGTCTGGCGTCCGATGTACGACAAAGATCGCATGCTCCATCTCGGCTTCGGCTTCACCGACAAGAGCGCCGAAGACGGTGACACCGTGCGCTTCCGTCAGCGTCCCGAAGCTCATCTGAGCCCGCGCTTCGTCAACACCAATAGCTTTGCGTACGATGGTCTTACCTCGTACAACGGTGAGCTCGCCGGTCGATTCGGACCCTGGTGGTTCGCTTCCCAGTACATCACCAGCGAAGTCGACTCGGCGGTCGGCGGCGATCCGTCGTTCGACAGCTTCTACGTGCAATCCGGCTATTTCCTGACCGGTGAGTCTCGCGCGTACAAGAACTCCT
>JBCDBH010000161.1:0-12816 GCA_039184055.1 Acidobacteriota bacterium | reverse complement strand
CACCCGCCGCCAACGCGCTGATCTGTTCGAGATCACCGAGCGGAAGCGTCGATGTATCGATCGACAATCTTGGGTCCCCTTTCTACTTCTTAGACGGCTCTTCGGTTCAGTTTTCAGATAGTGGTTCCGGTGCGGTAGCCGGATCGAGATCCCAGCCGAGGTCGGCGAGAGCAGACTCGCCGGTCAGACCGCGGGCTTCGAGGTTTTTTCGAAGTCGGCGTTTGGCATGCTCGAAAAGCCGATAGACCTGTTTGGTCTCGAGATCGAGGGCTCGGGCGATCCGTGCCGCTTTCCAACCTCTTTGGTAGAACATGCGTAGGGCGAGCTGCCATTCCGGAGCCAGAGCCTTGAGAGCATCATCGAGCGACTCGAGCACATGGCGTTTACGTGCATCGCGTTCCTCACCCTCCAGTTTGTCATCGGCGCGATCGGTCGTGGTCAGGTCGGTGAGACCGGTGTCGGTTTCGAATCGGCGTGGCGTACGTGGTGGCAGACGACTGGCCAAGGCATCCAGCTCTTTCTGCTCGGTTGCGGGAAACCTCTCACGAACCATGGCACAGGCTTCTTGAAAGCCGTGGCCATCCCGATAGAGCAGGCACTCGAGCTCGATCGCCACGGGACCACCGCGTTTGGCCTCGGCGGAGGGCCGCCACTTTCCCCATAGTCGGTTGCGCTGGTCTTGGGCCAGGTGGATGATCACCGCGGTGACGTAGGTCAGGACGTCACCACGCCCTCGAAACGCGCGGAGCACGGCAAAATCGTCGTCGATCAGCTTCACCATCACGTCGCTGACAAAGTCGTCGAGATCGGTATGCGGAATCCCTTGCCGATGGCCGACCCAGCGCGCGCGATCGGTGAAGCGGTCGTGATTCTCTTCGAACAGCCGTCGCGCCTGGCGTACCTGAGGATCTTGATGTGCGGTCATGATTCCAAAGCCCAGCTCGCCTCTACATACCTCGTTGCCCACATATCGATGGAGAGTGCTCGTATCTTACAAAGTTTGCGTAGCCTGAGTATTGGTTTGCGAGCTGAATGTGCAGAGACAAGGCGTCATCGGTAGAGTGTACGGATGCGTGCCCTGCTGGATCGGTTTCTCCCAGTCGATTTGCGCCGTCGGATTGCCCAGTGGCGCCATGCACCGGCCTGGCTACGCGCCTCACGGGCCAAGAACGAGACTTCCATCGTTCTCGACAAGCATGTGCTCGACGAGCTCTCGGCGACATTCGAGGAACCTCCGCCGTACGGTTATGACCCGGAGGCCGTGCGACGGCGTGGCGACATCCGGGCCCGCGAGCTCATGGATCTACACGGTGGCTCGATTCGACCCGACGATCGTCGCTCCCTCGAGCTCGGCTGCTACGACGGCATGGTCAGTGCGTGCCTTACCGAGCGCGGTTTCGTAGCCTGGACGACGGATCTCTCCGCGAAGGGCTTCGATCCCCGTTTGGGGCCGGCTGGGGTGAAGCGAGTGGTGACGGACGGGGAGGCGTTGCCATTTCCCGATGGGTATTTCGATTTGGTGTTTTCGTACGATGTTCTCGAGCATCTTCGTGATCCGGAGCAAGTGCTGCGCGAGGCGGCGCGGGTGTTGCGACCGGGTGGGTTGATTTATTTCGCGTCAGGGCCGCTTTATCCATCTCCTTATGGGTTGCATGCACTGCGGGCGACACCGGTGCCGTATTGCCAGTTTTTGTTTTCGGAGGAGGTGATGCGGGAGGTGGAGGTGAATGGACCGGGACCGTTTCCGTGGGTGAATGGGTGGTCGATTCGGGATTATCGACGGTTGTGGAAGCGGCTGGAGGATGTGTTGGTGTTGGTGCGGTCGCGGGAGGGGCTGATTTGGGAGTTTTGCGATGTGATCGCAAAGTACCCTGGCTGTTTCCGTGAGGGGATCGGTGGTCACACGGGGTTCAATCTGGAGGATTTGACGACGCCTTCGGTGAAGGTGTTGTTCCGTCGGCGTTGATCCGGTTTTGTGTCGATGTTCCGAGATTCCCTGGGACTACGCGTGCTTCTACGACAGGATGATGGGTAGGTGACTTTTTGTGGTGGCGTCTGGCTGATACCCGAGGTGTGGCCGCGCCGAAAACCGGAGAAGGAGTGTTTCGATGCTCAAGGGAATCCGTTTGCTTGTTCTTCTCTTTGTGACGCTTGGGATGTTCGGCTGTGCGAACCTGGCCGAGGATGTGGCCAAACACTTACTCGAAAGCGATGTTCGGGCGATCGACCAGGAGCTGACGGTGTTCGAGGGCGATTGGGCGATGTTCCGGTCTTGTCTGAAGACTCGCGGTGGGAGTTGTCAGGGGGCGACGGCGACCCCGCTCCCTCAGGCATCGAGTGGTGGGGCGACGGTGACGCCGACGCGGCCTGGGGCGAGCATGGCGTTGGCGAGCTCGGTCGCGAAGATGCCGGCAGGGCATCCCGCGCGCAATGCGCACAACGTGTTGACCCATGCTGTCGTGCAACAGGTGGCGGGTTTGCACGATCATTTTCGTGGTCATGAAGACCTGTCGGCGCCGCGTGTGTCGATGAGCCGTGGAGACGGTAAGAGCACGGTCAACATGAATGTGAGTGTGCGGCAGGTCGAGGATTTTCAAAGACAGCTCGCTTCCGCGTGCGCCGATACGGGCTGGGAAGCGCTCGATGGTCATTGCTCTTCCATGATGCAGCAGAGCAGCGCGAAGGATGATGCTGATTTGGTCGCCGACTGTCGCAAGGTGGCATTCATTCGCCGGTACTTCGACGCCTATTTCCGTGCCGGTCGCTTTGTCGAGCTCGATCTCGACGTCAGCCAAGCCGAGTCGCAACTCGACGCCAAGATAACGGCGGCGGTGAAGAAGGCCTCGAGCAAGCTCGGTCCGGAGGTGGAACAGAAAGCCGAACAGCTGGCCACCGAGATCAACAATGAGCTCAATAAAGAGCTCGATGCCGCCAAGACCGAGGTCGACGGTCTACTTCATATCTCGCGAGTCGGGTTCGTGTCGCGCGACAATACGTTTACCGCGCGTGTTCCAACGTTGATGGTCACCATCGATCCTGCTGCCGGCAGGTTGCTTACCGTTACCGATGAGGACACGGGGCAGACGCTCAGCCGGCGGAGCAAGTTCGCCAATTTGGGTGTCGATACGGACACCTCGGGGGTCGGTACGGGAGATTTGATCGGCGCGGAAATCGTTCGGGTGTTTCTCGAGGCTCTCTTCGATGCGCACGAGGGTCTTCCAGCGGTAGCACCCGTGAACAGCCCGAGCGCCACCGGGTTGAGCGTGCCGACCTACCCTTTGCCTCGATTCAATCCAAGCCAGGGCAACGTCAGCGCCGCCGACTTCACCAACATGACCATGCTCAATACGCAGGTGGCGACGCAGACACGGATCGTCGTCGGTCGCATCATTTCGGGTATTGGGCCGTTCAATCTCGACAACGAAGCGCTCGAGGATCTGATCACTGAGCTCGTCACCACGAGTGTGCGCAAGGCGGCGGCGAAAGCGAGCTGGTGTTGGTATGCCTGTGATTTGGACAGCGTGCTCGTCGATCTCGGAAAGGACACCGAGAAAGCCGTCGACGACAAAGCCCAATCCGAGCTCGACAAGGCTCGTGGATGGGCTGAAGGCGAGGCGCACAAGGTCCGCACCTGGGCTCACAAGGAAGCCGAGAAAGTCGAGCTTCGACTCGGCATCGGCAACTGACTGAGGTTTTTGATCGCAAATGAAAACGCCCCCTCGACGAGGGGGCGTTTTGCATGCGGATCAGCCGATCGCTTACGGGGCGTATTCGCCCTGGAATTGAGCGGTGCCGATGTTGCGGGTGAAGAGCGACGCTCCGGTGCCGAGCGCGACACCACGGACCGCGAGAAGCTCTTCGACGATCTCGTCGCCGATCCGGGCACCGAACGGCTCGGAGCGGAAGACGATGGTGCCGTCGATGACCACGAAGGGCGCCGCCGAGAAGCGGTGCTGGAGCTCACCGAGACGCTCACCACCGCGGGTGTAGATCGTCCACTGATAGCCCTCGATCAACGACACGAGCTTGCTCACCATGACGTGCTGGCCGTCGGCGGAGAGGAACTGGCGACCGGCTTCACGAGTGGTGACGAACTGGCCTTCGCTGAGCGCCACCGGGGTGGCGTTGCGGGTGGCGATGGCGTTGCTGATCGCGCCGCTCGCGAGGTCGAGCTCGAGGCTACCCTCCTGACGGGTGAAACCGTTGGCGCGCGTGTCGGGAACGAGATCGCCGGGGGCCAAACCATCTTCAGGCGATTGCAGTGCGCCTTCGAGGTTCGATACCGACGAGGTCCAGTTCAGGCTGACCGCGCCGTCTCCGGGCACCGCCGAAATACGGAAGCTCACTTTGTTGCTGTCTTGGACGGTAGCCCACACGCCACCACGAAGCGCGACGGCATGGCTCGCCACGGCGACTCCGGTCGGATCGATGACACGCAGAGCGAGCTCACCGGCGGCAGATGGCTGAGCCTGGGCGAGGAGGCCACGATCGGTCATGGCGATCGGGCGGGCAGCGACGTCGCTGGTCCAGAGGGTATTACCGGAGGCGAGATCGACGGCGTCGATCCCTCCGCTGAGATTCATGGTGTAGGCAGTGGCTCGCTCGGTGTCGACGACCACGCCGTCGCCGAGCAGAGCGGTTTGCGCGGGTGCCGTGGAGGCAAACGCGAGAAGAAGGAGCGCGCAGAAAAGCACGCGGGTCGCATACCGCATAGGGGTTTCTCCCTGGTGGTGTCGACCTGTCGTATCGCCTCTGTCGACCTGGTGGATCGACTTCCTTGTCGTCTTGCTGTCGTCTGCTTTCTGTCGCCGAACGTCGTCTTGACTGCAGAGTAATCGCTCGATAGCATCTTGTCAAGAGAGTTCGGTCAAAGGCCTCCCCCCAAGGCCAGATCTAAAGCCTAGTGCTCCAACGACCCCCCTCTGGAGCACGTGAACCATCGCTCGAAAAGCGTCGGCAGGCTCGCGTGGAGCTCGTGCTGGCGCCGGTTACACGGCCGACCCGTTGTTACGCCTCGGGTACTCGGTAGTGGTGCGTCTTCTGTCGTCGCCGATCATGTGGTTCGTCGTCCGTCCGCAGTGACAAGTCGTGCCTTGGGCACGAGTCTCCACGACTACAACGACGCACGAGGTGTATCGTGAGCATGAAAAAGAGATTGTTTTTTCTCGGGGTCATCATGACCCTGGCGCTGGCTGGGCCAGCGACCGCGCAATTCGCCGATCCGTTCAATGGGCACTGGGGGGCGGAAGGACCAGCGCCGATCACCGATGGCCAGACCGAGAACGTGGTTCCCAACGACGAGGTCGACGGCGCCATTCACACCGTTGCCGCACATCCGACCAATAAGAACATCCTCTATGTCGGTACGGTCAACGGCGGTATCTGGGCCACCCGCACCGCCACCAACGTCAACCCGGTTTGGAAGCCGCTGACTGACAATCAATCCAAGTCGCTGTCGATCGGCGCGTTGGAATTCGACCCTCTCGACACCTCGGCGCGCCGCCTGGTCGCCGGTATCGGTCGCTGGTCGTCGTTCGGTCTCACCGGTGGTGACCGCCTCGGTCTGCTCTACACCGACAATGGCGGTGGCACTTGGAAGGTCCGCGACGGTGGTGGTTTGCTGGTGGGCAAGAACATCGCTGGCGTGGCGGCACGCAAGCGTATTCTGGTCGCGGCGGTCAATGTTGCCGATACGTTCAGCTTCCCCAACATCGGTATCTTCCGGTCGGTCGATTTGGGCGCCACCTTCACGCAGATCTCGGGTGCTCCGGGCACCGGTCTGCCGCTCGGTGCGACCAACGATCTGGTCGGCGATCCGACGAATCCGAAGATCCTCTACACACCGGTGGTCTTCGCCAATCAAGCGGGGCAGCAGAACGGTATCTACCGGAGTAACGACGCTGGTGCCACCTGGTTCAAGGTGTCGAACGCGGCGATCGACGCTCTGCTCAACGTGATCGTCAACACCGGCTCGAACGTCGAGCTGGCGGTCGGTCGTCAGAACAACGTCTATGTCGCGATCGCCAACAACAGCGTGCTCACCGGCGTGTTCCGCTCGGGCAACGGCGGTACCACCTGGACGCAGATGGACTTCCCCGGCACGGTCGAGAACGGTGGTGTGTTCTTCGGGATCCACCCGGGTGCTCAGGCCAATATCCATCTCTCGATCGCCGCCGATCCGACCAACGCCAACATCGTCTACATCGGTGGTGACCGTCAGCCCGATTTCAACGAGGGCGTCGCGCTTCCGCAGTCGTTCCCGAACTCGATCGGCGCTCAGACCTTCTCCGGTCGGCTCTTCCGTGGTGACGCGTCCCAGCCTCCGGGAAGTCAATGGGTGCACCTGACGCATTCGAGCGCGCTCGGCGCGCCGGGTGGTGGTACCGCCAACAGCTCGTCGCCCCATGCCGATTCGCGTGAGATGGTTTTCGATGCCGGTGGCGATCTGATCCAGACCGACGACGGCGGTATCTATCGGCGTACGCGGCCCATCAACAACACGGGTGATTGGTTCTCGCTCAACGGCAACCTGCAGGTGACCGAGATCCACGACCATGCGTTCGATCGCGTCTCCAAGGTGTTGTTCTCGGGTAACCAGGACACCGGCACCAGCATTCAGAGCGCGCCGGGTTCGTTGTCGTGGTTCACGCTGCTGGCGGGTGACGGTGGCGATGCCGCCGGTGACGATGATTCCCTGGCCGCCCTCGGTCAGTCGGTACGTTATTCGAGCGCCCAGGGTCTGCAGGCGTTCGTGGTGACGTTCTGGGATAGCGGCAACAACCTGCTGAGCTTTTTCTTCCCGCCGCTCACCGTCATCGGTGGGGGAGCGCCGCTCATTCCGCAGTTCACCACGCCGTTCGAGCCCAACGCGGTCAACGGCAGTCGCTTGCTCTTCGCGGGCGCCAACTCGCTCTACGAGTCGCTCGATCAGGGCAACACCCTGACCGAGATCGGCCCGGGCGTGTTCGCGGTCGGTGACGGTCGTGATCCGATCTCCTATGGCACACCGGACAATCCGGACATCATCTACTCGGGCAACTTCGACGGCATCGCCGTGCGCACCGGTCCGCCGGGCGCCGCCGTGGTCAATCGTCCGAGCTTCCCGGGCACCGGTAGCGGCTCCACCGTGCGCGATATCGTCATCGATCCCGACGATTCGAAGACCGCCTATGTGATCAACGCGTTCAATGCCTACGTCACCACCGACGAAGGGCTCACCTGGACCGATATCACCGGCAACCTGATCGCTGCTGGCGCGCAGACGCCGCTGCGCTCGCTCACCTATGTTCCCGACGCCGGACCGGCCGCCAATGACGATCTCCTCGTTCTCGGTGCGTCGAACGGTGTCTTCGGTGCCTTGAATAGCACCGGTTTCGCCACCTGGAACCAGATGGGCAAAGGCATCCCGCCGGTCGTGGTCTTCGATCTCGACTACAACGAAACGACCGGCATTCTGTCCGCGGGCACGCTCGGTCGTGGTGCCTTCATCTACCAGTAGTTCATTTCGGATGACGATCCTCGGATCGTGAACGGCCTCCACGGGTGTCGAACTCGTGGAGGCCGGTTTTTACACAAGCGAAATCGGGCGAGCGGTGGGCGCGTTGACGTCAAGAGGAATAGCCCGCTAGACTGTCGAAAGAGAGTCCAGTCGAGATCGCCGAGAATCAACTCGGCGAGAAAAACATTTCAGCAGAGAAATCACGAGAACGTAGAGCTCGTTTGTAGCAGACATCGAGCCGCGCTCGATGTCCATCACCAACCGACTTGTTTCGCTTCGTCTCGAAACAACCTGCCCGTGGTCCGTCTTTTCGTCGTCGTCTTTGCAGCGTTTGTCGTTGCCCGTTAGTCGTCGTCCGTAACCGCCCGTTGTGTGACCGGCACAGTCGTGTCTGGGCACGACGGTGATTCCGAGAACCAACGACGCACGAGGTGCATCTTGAACTCGAGTACGAGACGTCTGCCAATTCTTCTGGCGGCCGCCCTGGCCATTGTTCTTACCCTGCCGGCGACCGCTCAGCTTCCCAATCCCTTCAACGGCAAGTGGGTGGCCCAAGGCCCAGCGCCGATAGTCGGCGCGCAAGTCGAGAACGTCTTCCCCAACAATGAGGTCAGCGGCGCGATCCACACCGTCGCCGCGCATCCGACCGACCCCGATGTGCTTCTTGTCGGTACCGTCAACGGCGGTATCTGGCGCACCCAGAACGCCACTGCCGCGCAGCCGACCTGGAAAAACGTCACATCCAACACCGTCTCCCTATCGATCGGTGCGCTCGAATTCGATCCCACCGATAGCAGGGCCAAGAAAATGATCGCTGGTATCGGTCGCTGGTCGTCGTTCGCCCGCGTCGGTGGTGAGCGGATCGGTCTTCTCTACAGCAAGAACCGTGGCAAGAAGTGGAAGGTCGTCGATGGCGGTGGTTTGCTGGTAGGCAAGAACATCTCGGGTGTCGCCGCGCGTGGCAATACCTACGTCGCAGCGGTGAACATCGCCGACGTGTTCTCGTTCGGCAACATCGGTATTTTCCGATCCACCAACAAGGGTGCCACGTTCACCCAGATTTCGGGCGCTGCCGGAACCGGCTTGCCGCTCGGTACCACCTACGATTTGGTGGGTGATCCGAACGACACCGATGTGCTCTACACCGCGGTGGTCTTCGCCAACCTCGCCGGGCAGCAGAACGGTGTCTACCGCAGTGACGACATCGGCGCGACCTGGACGAAGGTGTCGAACGCGGCGATCGATGCACAGCTCGATGTGATCGTCGGTACCAACTCGAACGTCGAGCTCGCGGTTGGTGATCAGGACAATGTCTATGTCGCCATCGCCAACAACGATGAGCTGACCGGTGTATTCCGCTCGGGCAACGCGGGTGGCACCTGGACCCAGATGGATCTGCCGGGCACGGTCGAAAACGGCGGTTTCATCGGTATCCATCCGGGTAACCAAGGCAACATCCACATGTCGATCGTCGCTGATCCGACCGACGCCAACGTCGTCTACATCGGTGGTGATCGCCAGCCGCAATTCAACGAAGGCTTGGCGCTGCCACAGTCGTTCCCGAACTCGATCGGCGCCGGTACCTTCTCCGGTCGTCTCTTCCGTGGCGATGCTTCGCAACCCGCCGGTAGCCAATGGGTGCATCTGACCCACTCGAACGCACTGGGTGCGGCGGGAGGCGGCACCGCGTCCAGCTCCTCGCCCCACGCTGATTCGCGTGAGATGGTCTTCGATGCCGCTGGTGATTTGATCGAGACCGACGACGGCGGTGTCTATCGGCGTACCAGCCCGGGTGACAACACGGGTGACTGGTTCTCGCTCAACGGCAACCTCCAGGTGACCGAGATTCACGACCACGCGTTCGACAACGTGTCGAACGTCCTGTTCTCGGGCAACCAGGACAACGGCACGACGATCCAGACCGCTCCGGGACGGCTCGCCTGGAGTCTGTTGCTGTCCGGTGACGGTGGCGACGCGGCTGCCGACGACACCACTCTGGCGGCCTTTGGTCAGTCGATCCGCTACTCGAGCGCACAAGGTCTCCAGGCGTTTGTCGTGACCTTCTGGGATACCGCCAACAACCTGCTCGGCTTCTTCTTCCCGCCGCTCACCGTGATCAACGGTGGCGCACCGATCCAGCCGCAGTTCACGACTCCGTTCGAGCCCAATGCGGTCGACGGTAGCCGTATCCTGATCGCCGGTGCCAACTCGCTCTACGAGTCGCTCGATCAGGGCAATACCCTGACCGAAGCTGGCCCGGGTGTGTTCGCGGTCGGCGACGGTCGTGACCCGATCGCCTATGGCGCCCCGGACAATCCGGACATCATCTACTCGGGCAACTTCGACCGCGTGGTGGTGCGTACCGGTGCACCGGGAACCCCGCTGGTGGATCGACCGACCTTCCCGGCAGCGGGTAGCGGCTCGACCATTCGCGACATCGTCATCGATCCGGACGACTCGAACACAGCCTACGTGATCAACGCGTTCAACGTCTTCGTGACCACCGACGCGGGTCTCACCTGGACCGACATCACCGCCGGCTTGATCGCCGCGGGTGCCGACACCGACTTCCGTGCGCTCACCTACGTGCCGCGGGTCGACGGCGGCTCGACCGACGATCTGCTCGTGCTCGGTGCGTCGAATGGCGTATTCGGTGCCACCGAGAGCGCTGGCTTCACCAATTGGGGTGAGCTGGGCTCGGGTATCCCGTCCCTCGTGGTCTATGACCTCGATTTCGACGCGGCCACTCAAACTCTGTCGGCGGGCACCATGGGTCGTGGTGCGTTCACGGCGGTCGATATCGTCTACGATCGGGCTCCTGTACGTCCGGTGCTCGAATGCGTCGACGACAACGGTGACGGTACCTTCACCGCCCACTTCGGCTACAAGAACGACAACCCGATCGTCGTCACCGTGCCGATCGGCAACGAGAACAAATTCTCGCCGTCGCCTCAGGATCGTGGCCAGACCACGCTCTTCCAGCCCGGGCGTCAAGTCGACGTCTTCACCGTCGACTTCAACGGTAGCAACCTGGTGTGGACGCTCGCCGGTCGTACCTCGACCGCGTCGAGCAACTCGTCGCGTTGCAACTAACGGCTTCGGCCTAGGTTAGGAAAACGCCCCCGCGGAGCGATCCGTCGGGGGCGTTTTTCGTGAATGAACGTGACTTGCTGGTCGTATGGATAGTGATGTGTATTCGATCGAACGGCCGAGCGGGAGGCGCCTCGAATGACTGAGCAAGAAGAACAATGGAGAGACTTCGCGAGATCCTACGCGGGCATGACGTCCGACGAGCGACGTGAGATCGAAACCAAGCTTTCACCCGCTCAGCTCCAATATGTCGGGGCACTGCTAGCCGAGCGTCTGGCGGGATCGATTCAATTTGTGGATTTCAAGGCCAGGGAACACCCTCGCTCCTCCACCAGCATGTCCCGAAGTACGCACGAGAGCGTCGCTCAGGTCGTCGACCGGCTCAATCAGTGGATCCGAGAAAACCGCGTCGAGGTCATCAATATCGAGACCATCATTCTGCCGAATATCCACAATACCGGCGTCAATTCCGAGGCGTCGAGGATCAGGAATTATGCAAACTATGCGTGGTCGTCCTTGCACCAGGTTCTCAGGGTCTGGTTCCGAATGCCGCCTGATCATGTGGAAACACCGAGCGAATCCGGAGGCTGATGTTTCTGATCCAGCTCGTACGAAAGGTCTTGGATGGCCTCCCGATCGATGATCGGGAGGCTCGATTGGCTCATGCGATGGCGGGTGCGGCGCGGATGATCAGACGCGACAGCGCGTAGAGCATGGCCGGGACCTCGTCCGGGCCTGGGGTGGCGAGCAGAATGAGCGCCAGCAGTGCGAGCAGCGCCCATTCGTACCAGCGTGGCTCGGCGACGCAGACACACGGATCGACGCCGGTTTCCTGAATGATCTCGGGAACGTCCCAGCAATCGCCGTTGAGAGCATCACAACCTGTATCGATGCAGTTTTCCGGACCCTCGATACACAGTGAGCCTTCGGCCGCGGCCGGGGCAGTACCATTGGCGCCGGTGACCTGCATACCCTCGATACACGCCACCATGGCGTCGCGGATCGTCGTCGGCAAAGCGCCCGCGGCGTCGAGCTTGGCGAAGTGGCGCGGGATCCCGGACGTTCGGAGCTCTCTCAAATGAGTCTCGATGAACTCCTCGAAGATCTTCTCGCCACGCTCGGCGAAACCGTTACGGAAGGCCGAGGCGGCGCTATAGGTATAGGGAATAAAGGCATTCGGGTCCGAAGGATCAAAAGACTTCAGATGAGCTGGAATGCCGAACGATTCGTCGAACCGGCGGTCCTCCCCGGCGAGCACCGAGCCGGCACCACCGATCGACGCCATCAGCCCGAGTCCCAAGCTGGCGAAAAGTCGACGATCGATCCCCGCTACCGTGGTTTCGTCGAGTGTTTTGGTTTCATTCGTGGTCATGACCGGACTCCTTTCCATGTTTGTGGATATGGACACGCTTCTATTATAAGGGAAATATCAGATAGATAGACTAGTGCGTGGAAAGAGGCCGGGTCGGTCATGAACAAAACAGCTTTTTACGTCATTCTCTGTTTGAAGATATCGACCGAGTAACGTCGCGCGGCACGGAGCGTGCTAGCGTGGACGGCGAGATGACGTGGAATCATCAGCCGAGGATGCACGAGCCTTGATCGGTAAAGGGTGGCGCGGCCGCAACGCTACCGAGGAGAAGCGCTTTCCTCTTTGGCTGGCCCTGGGCGGTCTGTTCGTCAGTGTCTTCGTCGTGACGTCGCTCGACGCTCGGGATCACGATCATGAACGACGCTCGCGCGCGGGCGTGCTCGTGTTCCAGCGTATGTTGGCAGCGGATCAGAATATCCGTGACAAAGCTGATCCGCTGCTGCATATCGTCGTGTATTACCGCTCGCCGAGCGAGGAGGGACGCGCGCGAGGCCTCGCCGCCGAGCTTTCCGAGAAGCAAATCAAGACGCTGACGGTCCGCGCGAGTGCCCAAAGAGGTGCTGGCTTTGCCCGTCCGGGCCAACGACGCTACGCCGCTGTGTACTTTGCCGAGCCGCCGCCGAAGAACGATCTCGAGCGGCCGATTCACTTTGGCGTTTCGCATCGCATCATCGTGTTTTCTCCCTTTCCTGGACACGTGGAAATGGGCGTGCTGGGTGGTCTTTCCACCGAAGCGCAGGTGCGGCCATACATCAACGGTCGCACGCTCGAACGTTCGCGTATCGAGTTGCAATCGCTCTTTCTCGATACGTCCAAGGTTTTGCGATGAGCGGCTGGCGAGGGCTGCGACCGTTTG
>JBCDBH010000160.1:0-12844 GCA_039184055.1 Acidobacteriota bacterium | reverse complement strand
CAGCGACAACTCAGGATCCAGAAGCTGCCTTGGCGGCGCCACCACCGAAGACACGTGGCAACCAACCCCGCTTTTCTTCACGGGCCTCGGTAAATCCGTGCTCGATCAACAAGGAGAGAAAGCGCTCATCGAGTGGATGGAGATCGAGGCTGTTGGCACCGTCGACGAACACCGCGCGGTGCTCGGCGCGTTCGGGGTGAAAATGCACGACTTTGATCGGCTTCTCGGCTAGTTGGTATCGCAAGGCGAAATCCGTGGTGCCGAGGTTATACGAGTAGTCGATGACACGAAACCGATCCATCAGCTCGGGATCACCCGCGGCATCGGTCAACGCGAACTCGTCTTTTCGACATGCATCGTGCACCAGTCGATTCCACACCTGCTCGAAAATCGGTCGGACCGCCCGGCTGAAGAACATCGAGCCGCCCTGGACGAGCAGACGCTGACGGGTCGAATAGAGGCAAAACCCGAGCACACGACTGTCGGTGGGTGCTTCGAAGGGAATGAGCTGGAAGGCGTCCGTGTCGTGATACCAAATGAGCTCGTCGTGGGGCATACGCTCGAGCGCATGCAAGATGCAGAAAGTCTTGTAGAACGACGTGGCACGGGCGGTTCGTGGTCGAGGTGGCGGCGCCACTTCGATGGCATCGACGTCGTCATGACGATACGGAAAGTTGGTGTAGAGCAGGATGTCGTCACGTGACCAGCCGAGAGCCAAGCTATTGGCCACCTGGAGGTCGAGCATTCGCCGCACCGGCGCATCCTTGCTGGGGATCCGCTCGTCGTCGACGATGTAGAGCATGAGGTTCTTCATGGTGGTATCCGAAAGGCTCGTACGCGGCGTACCGAACCCGGGGTTTTCGCGTGTAGGAGATAGCGGCTGCTGGCTAGATGCCGAGGACAACTTCGTCGTGGGAAACACTCTGGCTGAGCCAGGCTTCTAGCCTAGCATTCAACCGGAAGCTTGCCGATTGTCTCTGAACGCGCGACCGCAAGCCGGCAAGCGGGCATGAAGATAGAAGAATCGTCGAAAAAGATCGAGCCTCGCATCGTCGCACGACGGCGCCCGCCACGCTTGCACCCGTCGTCGGGTCGTTAGAGGATGTCCGGATGGTCGCTTCGTGGATCCCGTTTTGGCGTCGTCAGGTCGACAAGCTCGATTCCCTCGGTACCCGTGTCGACGAACGGGCCTGGCGCGCGACGAGTCGTGGCCAAGACCTTCGCGCGCTGGTCGCCCCGCTGGGCAAGACGAACACCCTCTTTTTGCTGATCGCCGCCCTCGGAGCCGGAGGACAACGCCGCCGCGCAACGGCTGGATGGGTGGGTCTGGCGCTAGCGGGCACCGCGATCGCGATCATCAAGCCGCTCGTCGGTCGAAAACGCCCCAAGGGCACCAAGGGCTCGTTTCCCAGCGGTGACACCACCGCCATCGCGGCGACGGCGACCGCGATCGCCACCTCCACCGCCGAAGCCACGGCGGGCGGCATGCTCGTGCTCGGCGTCGCGGCCGGACGCGTGCTCGACCGACAACACCATCCGAGCGACGTGCTCGCCGGCTCCGTGCTCGGTCTTCTGCTCGGCCAGCTCGCCAAAGACCTCGCGACCCGCGTACCCGTACCGACATCCCGTAGCTTCGCCCAGGTCACGTTGCTCGCCGCGATCCCGAGCGTGATCGGCTATCTCCGTCGTTCGAGTCACCGTCACCGGGTCGAAATGATGGTTCTTCTGCCACCGCTCGCCCTCGCCGCCGCGTCGCGCTGGTGGACGGTCGCCGATCGTGAGGAGCGTCTACCCGAGTGGCTGAGCGCGACCTCGACGCCCGAGCGGCGCCTGCCGCTCACCAACGCGGCCTATGCCGCGACGCTCGCCGTGTGGCTGCTGCCGTGGCGACATATCCGCCCCTTGGTCACCGGTATGGCGGTCACCACGGTTCTGAGCGAGCGTGAAAGCGCGCGTCTCGAAGCACGCAAGCGGCCCCGTCGCGCCCATGCGGTGCGCCGTCTCGGTCTCGGTCTCGTCATAACTCAAGTCCTCGCCACGCTCGCCTTTCTCGCTCATTGGATCCACGCGGGCGAACCGCCGCCGTCGCGTATCGAAACCAAACACCGCTGAGGCATCGACATGTCGCCCTTTCTCATCGCTCTGGTCGGCATGTGGCTCACCAGCTCGCCCTCCCCCGTTGGCACGGTCGAAGCTTTCCATCGTGCCTTGGCGAGTGACGATTCCGCGCGTGCCCTGACGCTCCTCGCCGAAGACGTCGTGGTCTTCGAATCGGGTCACGCCGAGCTGTCGCGCGAAGAGTACGAGCGTGAGCATCTGGCGATCGACATCGAATTCTCGAAAACCACCGAGAGAGCGATCGCCGACCGTAGCCATCGCGTCGTCGGGGATCAGGCGTGGGTCCTCACCCGCGCCGAGGTGTCCGGCACCTTCCGTGATCGCCCGATCCATTCGATGCTGAACGAGACCATGCTTCTGCACCGGCATGACGACAGTTGGCGGATCACCCACATCCATTGGTCTACCCATACGCTCCTCGAATCGAAACCGGAGAGCGCTCCGGAAGCCGAGACCACGGAACAGTGACGTAGGACGGCGGCCGCCGAGAAGTCCGCTGACAATTTGAGTCAGTCGAGAGGACCGACCTTCCCCCGACTGACAATTCACTGTTCAGGCGTGACAATTATTCCGCCTTGACATATTGATATCTGGCGATATTCTCGCCACCGCTACGACATGTACGAACCGAGATCCGGCTGCCGCGGATCGTCAGCCAGCTTTTCGATCCGGCGGATCTCTCGACCCGAACCAGCGCACGGAAAGGGCTTTCCATGGCCATCCAACGTGTTCTTCTCGTTTTGATTCTGGCGACAATGACGCCACTCGTCGCGCAACCGCCCGTCGTTCCCGGCTTCCCCAATGTTCCTCAGACCCCGGGAGCCATCTTGAGCGGGCTCAACGCGCCTCAACAAGGCCGCACCGCGATCATCGCGTACCACAACGGTGTGCTCTTCACCGTCCCGGAGATCCCGTCGAGCCAGCCGGGAGCCGATTTCATCGTGCGGACCTGGGACATTTCGGATCCCACCAATCCGATCGAAACGGACCAGCTCGGCGTCACCCCGATGCCGATCAATGCTCACGGCTATTTCAAGAGTGGCGACTATCTGATCCTCGGTAGCAACTACCCACCGGAGGCACCCTGGAGCTTTCGGGCCAACGGACCGGGTGTGGTCGAACGCACGATGTGGCCCGACCTGCAATTCGCCGGTGTGCGCGGCAATCTCTACCACCCCTGGTACGTCGGCGACACCTATTGGAGCTATGGCGAAGTCTCGGGCAACGCCGAGATCTGGCTCGATTGGAACGTGCTCAGTGACTGGGATCATCTCGGTCTCACCGGGGTCATCGGTCATCCGTTTCTGGTCGGCGATCTGCTGATTTTCGCCTCGGATCAGAGCCGCACCGGCGTGGCGACCTACGATGTTTCCGATCCCACCAATCCCGTCCTGCTCGACGTTCTCACCGAGGGTGGCCCGGGTGGCTATTGGCCCGAGCTCTGGGGTGGCGACGGCAAGCTCTACGTCGTCTTTCCCTATCGCACCAACGGCAACGGTATGCGTGTGGTCGACGTCACCGACCCGACCGATATGCAATTTCTCGCCGACACCTCGCTCCCCGGCGATGAGTCGATGTACATCCAATTCCAGGACGAGTACGCCTTCATGGGCAGCCACAAGGTCGACATGCGGACCTTTCAGTCGGTGCTCGATCTCAATGGCGCCAACACCGTGCGGCCGAGCGACGGCCAGGTCGGTATCAACACCAGCCAGTTCCTGCTCCCGCTCGGCAACCTCTTGATCACCGGTGGGATCGGTCCCGACGAGGGCATGGCGATCTGGGCGCATCAGGCGGCCCCCGACACACGGGGACCCTCGGTGGGCTTTCACATCCCCCAAGCCGGACGCACCAACTATCCCCTCGGTATGCCGATCAGCCTGCTGATCCACGAAACCCTCGAGACTCCGACCATCATCAACGGCGTGACCTTCATCGTCCGGCCGCTGGGTGGTCAGCCGATCGCCGGCTCGCTGGTCTTCTCGTTCGGTGACGTCCTGACCTTCCAGCCCGATCAACCGCTGCAAGCGAATACCACCTACGAGGTGGTGATCCCAGCGGGTGGCATCAAAGACGCGGCCGGCAACGGCATCGAGGGCTATACCTATACCTTCTCCACCGGCTCGAGTGTCGGCGGCAACGCCCCACCGACGATCAACACCTTCACCGCCTCGGCGTATCCGGTGACCCCCGGACAGTCGGCCAGCCTCCAGGCCACCGCGACCGATCCCGACGCCGATCCGGTCGAGCTGCGGTTCGATTTCGGTGACGGCTCGGCACGCACCCCCTGGTCGTCGGCCACCTCGGCGAGTCACACTTGGACCGAGCCCGGTCACTATCAGGTGACCGTGCAAGCACGGGACGACAACGGTGCTCTGTCGAGCGACAGCTTCACCCTCAGCGTGCTCTCGGCACCGACCGCGACCCTACCGACGCACAGCGCACCGCTCGTCTGCGACGACTCGGGCCGACGCGTCTTCAAGGTCAATCCCGACAACGACACCGTCACCGCGATCGATGCCGACACCCTGGCGACGGTCTTCGAGGTGCCGGTGTGCGCCGATCCACGAGCGGTCAGCCTGTCGGCTCAAGGTGAGCTGTGGGTGGCGTGCTTCGACGACGACCGTCTGTGGGTGCTCGACGCCGGCAGTGGCGCCATGACGCACGAAGTCCTCACCGGCTATGGCAGCGCACCGATCGCGGTCGCCGCCTCACCGGACGGCGCGACGATCTACGCGACCTTTCACGGCAGTGGCGAGATCCGCGCCTACGACGCCACCACCCGACAAGAAGACGGTTCACTCTTCCTCGGCCCGACGCCACGAGCGATCGCCGTCACGGGTGATGGCAATACGGTATTGGTCACCCGCTTTCGCTCACCCAAGGACGCCGCTGAGGTCTGGTCGATCGATACCACCACGGCCACTACGGCCAACACGTCGTCGACGGTTCAGGAGATCTCCGGATCCACCGTCTCGGCAATTCGCCTGCCCAAATTCGGCAACGAGGAAAACTGGGACACCACCGCTTCGGGTCGTGGTGTCGCCAACTACCTGGTCGGCATCACCATCGCCCCCGGCGATCAGAGCGCGTGGGTCGCGGCCAACAAACCGAACACCGAACGTGGCTTGTTCATCGGTCCCGATCTCGATCAGGACAATACGGTGCGCAACATCATCGCCCGGCTCGATCTGACCACAGGCACGCTCGTCGACGGCATCGATCTCGACAACAGCGACTCGGCCTCGGCGGTCGCCTTCAGCCCGCTCGGCGACTATCTCTTCGTCGCGCTCCAGGGCAACAACGAAGTGATCGTCCTCGACAATCTCGAGATCGAATCGGCCAACGGTCTGGGTAGCTTCGTCACCCGGTTCGGCGCGGGCGCGGCACCTCAGGGTGTGTGCATCGACGCCACCACCCGACGCACCTTCGTCGCCAATTTCATGGGCCGTAGCCTGAGCGCGGTCGAAACCGACGATTTCTTCGTCGCCGGCGACCGCACCGTGGCGGCAACCGACGTTCCGACCGTGGCGAGTGAAACGCTCTCGCCTCAAGTCCTGAACGGCAAGCGGTTCTTCTACGATGCCGGTGATCCACGGATGAGCGCCGAGGGCTATATGAGCTGCGCCAGCTGTCATCTCGACGGTGGCCACGACGGACGCACCTGGGATTTCGCTGGCCGTGGCGAGGGCTTCCGTAACACCACGACGCTCCGGGGTCGTGCCGGTATGGGCCAAGGCAACGTCCACTGGACCGCCAACTTCGACGAGATCCAGGATTTCGAAGGCGATATCCGCAACGGCTTCGGTGGCGAGGGTTTCATGAGCGATAGCGATTGGGCGAGCACGCAGGATCCGCTCGGCGCCGCCAAAGCCGGGCTGTCGACGGATCTCGACGCGCTCGCCGCCTACGTCGCGTCACTCGGTCACGACTCGCTACCACGCAGCCCGTGGCGCAACGCCGACGGTAGTCACACCTCGAGCGCCGAAGCCGGACGCGTGCTCTTCGAAAGTCTCGGCTGCGCGAGCTGTCATCTCGGCACCGAATTCACCGACAGCACGGTCGGTACCGCCACCCTGCACGATGTCGGCACCATACGCACCAGCTCGGGCGGTCGATTGGGTGGCCCGCTCACCGGCTTCGACACCCCGACGCTGCTCGGTGTGTGGAATACCGAGCCGTATCTCCACGATGGCTCCGCCCGCACCCTCGAAGACGTCTTCGCGCTCGCGGGTGGCACCATCATCCAGGCCGAAGACGGCACCACCACGGGCGCCGCCGGCACCATCGACCAGTACGTCAACCTGAACAACGACGACACGGTGCACAACCGCGCGTATGTCGAGCTCGAGAACAACACCGGTGCGCTCACCCTGTCGAACGTCGACGGCGGCGCGGGTGGCGCGGGCGCGATCGAGATCCGCTACAGCAACGGCTGGCCACGCACCCTCGAAATCACCGTCAACGGCGGTACGCCGGTCACCATCGACGCTCCAGCGACCGCCAACGATCCGCTCTGGCGTCCCACCGTGTGGGAGAACGTCCGGCTCGAAAACCTCGTCTTCACCGCTGGCACCACCAACACCATCGTCATTCGCTCGCTGGGCACCTTCGCCAGCATCAATCTCGACGATGTGCTGATCACCACCGCGGACGAACGCGCTCTGGCCCAACCCCATCGTCAGGTTCTCGGGCTGACCCCGACGGAACGCACCAACCTGATCGACTTCCTGCTCGAGCTCGACGAACAAAACGCGGCGGGACCGAGCAACCTGATCTTCGCGGACGATTTCGAATCCGGCGACACCATGCTGTGGTCGTCGACCGTTCCGTGAGAAAATCCCCCACGAAGTGATCGTCGGACGGTTCCGAGAACGCTCGGAACCGTCTTTGTCGTTTTCTGTCCCCGCTTGGAGGTTCCTCGATGATCAAACGTTTGGCCATGTTCCTCATCTTCGCGCTCGTCTGCGTCGCGGCCGCGACCGCCGACTACACCATTGTGCAAGAGACCACCGTTCGTGGTGACACCTACACCTCGGAAACCATCATCACCGACGAGATGGTGCGCACCAATAGCGCCGAGAGCGACACGATCGTGAACAGCAATACGGGTCAAATGACCTTTATCAACCACCGCGAAAAGAACTATTGGGTCACCACCCTCGACGAGCTCCAGGAAAAGCTCGGCGCGGCCGACGAAGGCGGTGCCGTGAGCTCGATCCTGCAAGGCATCATGGGTGGCGACGCGGAAGTCGAGATCACGAAGCTCGACGAAACCCGCACCATCGCCAACTACGAAACCCAGCGCTATCTGGTCACCATGGGGAAGAACTTTCGTTTCGATCTGTGGGTCGCCCCCAAGCTCAAGGTCCCGGCGACCTATTACGACGGCCGCAAACTGCCGGGCGCCATGGCCGGACCGATGGGCAAACAGCTCGAAAAGCTGTACGAAGGCATGAAAGAAATCGGTGCCTTGTCGCTGGCCAGCGATTCGGAAATGAAAATGATGGGTATGACCGTCGAGACGACCACCATCGCGACCGAAGTCAAGACCGACCCCGTCCCGCCGACCGCCTTCGATCCTCCCGCCGGCTACACGTTGACCGACGCGCCTTTCTAAGCTCGGAACCTCGGCTCAGCCGGCTCGTATTCATCCTCGTACCCAACCTCACGAGCCGGCTGGAAGCAGCCTGATGGGATCGCCACGCCGGCACGATTCAACTTGGCCGGGTACACTCGTGGATCCATACTTTCGACAAGGAGGGAAGCATGCGCTTATCGACTTCGACCACCATGCGTGGCTTTGTCATCACCCTGCTCTTCGCGTTCGTCGCGAGCGTGTCGCTCGCCGAAGACACCGCCGATTGGACCCAATGGGGCGGTCCCGATCGCAATTTCATGATCGCCGCGGAAGGCATCTCCTGGCCCGCGGACGGGCCCAAAGAGCTCTGGTCGCGCGATCTCGGTGACGGCTATTCGTCCATCCTCGCCAAGGGCGATCGGATCTACACCATGTACCGCACCGCCGAGGGCAAAGAAGCGGTCATCGCGCTCGATGCGAAAACCGGCAAGACGGTCTGGGAACACGCCTATGAAGCCGAACCGCACGAGTCGCACGTGCATCAATTCGGCGACGGCCCACGCGCCACGCCGCTGATCGTCGGTGACCGTATCTACACGGTCGGTGTATCCGGCATCCTGCACGCGCTCGAGCTGAAAGACGGCTCGGTAGCCTGGAAGCACAACCTGTGGACCGAGCTCGGTGGCAGCCCGCTCAACCACGGCTATTCATCGAGCCCGATCGAATACGGCGACACGATCATCGTGCTCAACGGCGGCCAAGGCGCCTCGGTCGTCGCTTTCAACAAAGCCGATGGGTCGGTGGCGTGGAAAAACCACGACTTCACCAATAGCTACTCGGCGCCTCAGATCCTCGAGGTCAACGGCCAGCCGCAGCTGATCACCTACATGGCCAAAGAGGTGGTCGGTCTCGACCCGTCGAATGGCGAGCTGTTGTGGCGCTACGAGATCGGCAACCAATTCGGCCAGAACATCAGCATGCCGGTGCTCGCCGATGACGGCCAGCACCTCTTCATCTCGGTTCTCCAGGCCGGAGGTCGCGGGCTCAAGCTCACCACCGCCGAAGATGGCAAGACGTCGGTCGAAGAAGCCTGGACGACCCGCAAGATCCAGCTCTACCACGTCACCACGGTGCGCGACGGCGATTGGGTCTACGGGGTCACCGGTGGACGTGCCCCACACTTCATGGCCGCGGTCAATATCAAGACCGGTGACATCGGCTGGCGCGAACGTGGCTTCACCAAGACTCAATGTGTCGGCGTCGGCGACAAGATCGTCGCGATCGACGAAGAAGGCAATCTGCTCTTGATGTCGGTCAGTCCTGAAGGCGTCGAGCGTCACGGCTCGGCACAGGTGCTCGAGCAACCGTCGTGGACCGTGCCGACCGTGGTCGGCACCACCGTCTATGTGCGTGACAAGAAAACCATCAAGGCCGTGAGCCTGGGCTGAGGAGTCGACCATGCGTACGCTGCTTGCCTGTCTCCTCGTCCTGATCGCGTTTCCCGTCGTCGGCGCGGACGCCCCGGCCGATGGCAAAGCCGTGCTCGATCAAGCGATCGAAGCCGCCAAGGCGGTCGAAAACGTCCACTTCAAGGTCAAGATCCAACCCGAGGGTGTGATCGCGAACTTCATCGGTGCCGCCGAGGCCGAGGGCGTGCTGGCCGGCTGGGACCCCGAGATCAACCTGCCGGCGAAGTTCTGGACGCGCCTGACCACGACCCTGCCCCGCACCACCGATCCCGTCACCTATACCGGTGGTAGCAACGGTGAGATGTTCTACCTCGTCGACCACACCAACAAGAAGGGCTACGAAGACATCGATCCAGGAGTCTTCGGATCCGCCGGTCAGGTGTTGAACTCGGCGGTCCCGATCTCGTTGGTCAACGACTCACCCTACAGCCAAGACGCCGCGGGTGAGAGCTTCGAGCTCTTGGAGAACGCCACCGTCGGTGGCGTGGAGTGTTACACCGTCAAGGTCGTATTCGGCGAAGCCAACTTCGAAAAAGAAGCGATCTTGCACTTCGGCACCGAAGATCTGCTCCCCCGACGCATGGTGCGTCATTACGACGTCAGCGGTCAGGGAACGGGCAAGCTGATCCTCGACTTCGACGCCCTCGATCCAAACCCGACCCTCGACGCCAAGCGCTTCTCGATGACCCTCCCCGAAGGTTTCGAGCAGATCGACGACTTCGCCCCCTGATCGCGACGCGCGCAACGCACTCGAACGGCCGGTCCACCACAAGGCGACCGGCCGTTTCTATTTGCTGCGCTGAGCGACGAAGATGATGCCGACGATGATCGCCCCGACCGCGACACCCGGGGGCACCGGAAAGCGCTCCTCATCGCTCACCTTGAGCTCCCAGGTACCCACCTTGAGCGCGGTCCGTTCCTCGGAGAACGAAAAGCCACCGTAGACCAACGCGACGATTCCAGCAACGAGCAGCACAATTCCGACGATACGACGTAGCTTCATAGCTCCGAGTCTACGCTGTCACGGGCCTGAGAAAGAGCTGGGCCACACCGGCGATGTTGTCGCCACCCAAATCCGCTTCCTGGGCGCGGCGATAGACGTCGCGAACCGCCATCGAGGTCGGCACGTCGGCATCCAACGTCGTCGCCGTGGCCGCGACGTAACCCAAGTCCTTCTCGACCAGATCGATCGGAAACATCGGTGCGAAATGGTCCGCCGCGATGGCGCCACCCACCATGGCGAGAGCCGGACTGGTCACCGGCAACGCGCTCAGCACGTCGACCGTCCGCTGTGCCTCGACACCCGCCGCGCGTGCCAGACCGACCAGCTCGCCCATCGCCGCCACTTGGATGCCGAAGAAGGCGTTGACCACCAGCTTCATGGCCATGCCCTGTCCGACCGGGCCGACATGATGGATCGCTCCTCCCATGACTTCGAGGATCGGTCTGACTCGCTCGAACTCCGTGCCGTCGCCCCCCACCACATAGGCCAACGTGCCCGCTTCGGCCTGGGGTCGTGAGCCCGCCACCGGCGCATCGAGCAGCGGACAAGGCAGCGCCGCCGCGAGCTCCTTCACCCATGCCACGGTGAGCGTGCTCGACTCGATGGCGATCGTGTCTTCGCCCAATGCCCCGACCGCACCCTCTTCGGCATCCAACCACACATGACGCGACGCCACGTCGTCACGCACCATGCTGATCACCACCTCGGCGCCCGTCACCGCCGCGCGTGGCGAGGTCGCCACCGCCGCGCCCAGGTCACGCAACGCCTCGGTACGTTCCATGGTGCGATTCCACACCGTCACCTCATGGCCAGCGCTGACCAGGTTCGCCGCCATGCGCGAACCCATGGCCCCCAAGCCCAAGAAAGCAATTGTCGTCATGATCGTTCTCCTTTGCCGTATGTGAACGAGCCAAGGCTAGCTCGTGCTCACAGCGCGGGACAGAGAAAGATCGACACGAGATTGGTGCGCCGCACGCAGCAATGACAGGATGGAAGCATGGATCTCGACGTGCTCCGAACGTTCGCCGACGTCATGCGTCGTGGCAGCTTCGCCACCGTCGCCCGGGATCGCAATGTCGACCCGTCGTCGATCTCGCGCGCCATCGCGAGTCTCGAACGAGAGCTCGGCATCCGGCTCTTTCACCGCACCACCCGCCGTTTATCACCCACCGAAGCTGGAGCCCTCTACTTCGATCGCATCGAGCCGGTGCTCGAAGAGCTCGAGCACGCCGGGCTCCAGGCCAGCGAGATCGACCGCGCGCCAAGAGGGACCCTGCGGATCGCCTGCCCGGTGAGCTTCGCCCTTCTCAATCTCGTGCCCCTGCTCCCCGAGCTCGACGACCTCTACCCCGAGCTCGCGATCGACCTGTTGCTCACCGATGCCACCCTCGATCTCGTCGAAGAACGGATCGACGTCGCCATCCGTCTCGGTCCTCTGGCCGATTCGGGGCTCGTGGCGCGACGTCTAGCCACCATGGTGGCGCGGGTCTGCGCCAGCCCAAGCTACCTCGAACGTCATGGGCGACCCACCACGCCAACTGACCTGGTGCATCACAATTGTCTGCTGCTCGACATGCCCGGCTTCGACGCTCAATGGCGTTTTCGTGATCGCGAGACCGGTGCGACGACAGCGGTGTCGGTGCGTGGCAATCTCCACACGTCGAATGCCATCGCGCTCAAAGAGTGTGCGCTCGCCGGTCGCGGGGTGATCCTCCAGGCGCGCTGGATCGTCGGTCGCGAGCTCCGCCACGGCACCCTGGTCGATCTCTTCCCCGACCACGACGTGACCGCCGCCGCGTTCGACGATCCAGCGGTCTGGCTGCTCTACCCCAGTCGCTCCTACCTGCCACGCAAAGTCGAGGTCTTTCTCGACTTCGTCACCAAGAGATTCTCCGCGCACGCTCCTTGGGACACCCCATAAAACCGTAGCCCGATCACCGCCTACCCGTCGGGGTGGGACCACCACCTATCCCTCGACGCGGTGGCGATTCAGTCGCTCTCTCGTACCCTTGCTGTTAACCACAGCTTACGAGGAGCCAACGCGTGGAAGAGCGTGTAACCACAGGACCGTCCACAGACCGTCGCACATCGCTTGGATGGCTATCGACGCTCGCCACCGTCGTCGGGCTGACCGCCGCCTATGGCACCTTGGCGGCGATGATGGGCCGCTTTTTGTTTCCGGCCGGACCGCCCACGAAAGGTTGGCTCTATGTCTCGCCGCTCGGCCGCATCGGCCAGGGTGAGTCCTTGCTCTTTCGTACGCCCGCGGGCGCCACGGTCAACGTCGCGCGCCAGGGAACCGGCAACGGCGCCGAGGACTTCATCGCGCTGTCGTCGACCTGCCCTCATCTCGGCTGTCAGGTGCATTGGGAGCCGCAGAACGATCGCTTCTTCTGCCCCTGTCACAACGGTGTGTTCTCCCCGGACGGCACGGGGGTGAGCGGCCCGCCGGGCGATGCCGGGCAGAACCTGCCGCGCTACTCCCTCAAGGCCGAAGACGGCCTGCTCTTCATCGAGCTCGATCTCGAAGAAGTCGCCATGGGTCCGGGTGAGGTCATCGACCACCTCGACGCGCCTCGTGGACCGGGTCACGATCCGTGTCTCTTCCCACGACCCTGCCCCTGTGGCGACAACGAGCGGATGGCCTGAGATGGCGACCCCGATCGATTGGTT
>JBCDBH010000159.1:0-12910 GCA_039184055.1 Acidobacteriota bacterium | reverse complement strand
GTGGTGGTACCACCACGCCGCCTCGAGCACATCGGTCGGCGATCAGGCCGCCGCTTGCCCACCCGCGAAGAGTTTCCGATAGGCGAGCGTCAAACCGATCATCATCAGCGGCTGCGTGATCACGAAGCCGATCACCACCGAGCTACCGACGGCGTTGATGATGCCGAAGACCAGCAGCAGGATGACGACCTCGCCAAAGCGGCTGTTGACCATCTTCATCGACGCCATCATCGCCTGACCGAAATCCATCCGCCGATCGACGATCAGGTGGAAGGTGAACGCCCAAGCGATCGCCAGATAGACACCCGGCAGGATGCAGAGAAAGAGACCGATCGTGACACCGATCAACACCACGATACCGGCGAGCAAGAGCTGCATCAGATGCTCTTTGAAACCGGCGAAACCGTCTTCGATGGTCGGCGACTGACCGTGGATTCCCTTGAATGCCATGATCACCATGCCGCCAAAGAGCGGGCCGAGCACGAAGAGACCGAAGCCGAACGTGAAGATGTAAATCGCCGCGTGGATCAAGCTCACCACCACCCAAGGCGTGGCGTCCTTGACGAAAATCTCCCACGACTGCTGAAGAATCGCGCCGATCTCGAAACCACCACCCGAGCCTCCGCTCGGCGGCGGCGCGGCATACGGCGGTGGCGCTCCCGGTGGCGGTGGCGGTGCCGCGGGTGGAGGCGCTCCCGGGGGTGGCGGGCTAGCGGGGGGTGGGGGCATCGTTTCGCTCATGTGTCCTTCTCCTCTGAGACGAGAAACGGCGTCGGCCGCATATCAGCACTACCGAAACAGTGCTCTCTATGTTACGGCACAAGGAGCGTGCTTCTTCGCTCGACTCAGAAAACTTCGGGAAGTGGTGTGATGAATTGCACCACAAAGGCCAAAACCGTGGCGATCAGACACGCCAGCGCGCCCAAAAGGTGATTCTGCGTCTCGGGCCGCAGCGGATCGAGCCACCGGGCCGCCAACCAACCCCCGACAAAGCCACCGATATGGGCCCAATTGTCGACAAAACCGAGCACCAGACCAAAGATCAGCAAACCGATCGCCGACTGGATGATCCGGCTCCGCATACCGATATTGCCGGTGCGGTCGTAGTACGTGAGCAAGGCACCGAGAAAACCACACAGCCCCGCCGACGCCCCGACGGTGAGCGGCGCGCCTTGGATGATGGGTAGCGGGACGAGAAACATCACCGAGGTGGTGAGAAAGCCGACCGCCGACGACAAGACATAGATGATGGTCATCCGGCCGACGCCATAGAGCTTCGCCATACCGGGAGCGATCATCGCCAAGTAGTAAAGATTGAAGAGAATATGCGGCAGGCTGCCGTGTAGCCACCCAGCGGTCAGCACGGTCCACCAATGACCGAAGGCGATCACCGGATAGCCACCGCTCGCCCCGAGCACCAACAGGCCTTTGGTTTCCGGCGCCAAGATGCCGAAAATCGCCAGCAGGCCACCGCCCTCGATCGGTCGCATGCCCATCAACAGCGAAATGCCGTAAAAGATGAGACACAGCGTCACCAAGAGCGGTGTGAAACCGAAATCGTTACCGAGCTTACCGAGCGCTGGCGCCCAGCCCCACAGACCCGGATTCCAATGTCCACAGTGGTAGCAGCGTTCGTCGTTGACACCGACCAAGCGACCACAGGAAGGGCACACCACGGAGCCCCGTGTCTTGCGTTCGAGCATGTGTCGAGCTTACTCGATCCGACCCGAAACGCTCAGTGCCGGTCGCGGCGCGGTGGAGAGTCTCGGTCGGCGCGCCACGATCAACCTTCGGCGCTCGCTGGACGACGACCGAGAGCCCGACTCGACACGCTGGCGAGCACGCCACGCAGGTCGTCGAAGAGCGTGTAGGTGACCGGCACCACCAAGAGAGTGAGCAAGGTGGCGGTGGTCAATCCACCGATCAGGGTCAAGCTGAAGCTGGTGTAGCTGATGCCGATCGAGGTGGCGCCACCGAGCGCGAGCGGGATCATGCCCGAGATGGTGGTGAGCGCGGTCATCATGATCGGCCGGAAACGACGGTCGGCGGCGAGCAGGATCGCCTCGCGCCGCGCCATGCCTTCGGCTCGTAATCGATTGACGTAATCGATCAGCACGATGCCGTTGTTGACCACGACACCGATCAACAACACGATCCCCACCAGACCCAGGAAGTCGAGGTCGTAACCGGCGATGAAGTGCATCCAATACACCCCGATCGCCGCCAGCGGTATGGTGGTGAGGATCGATAGCGGCAAGATGAAACTCTCGAAGAGAAAGCCCATCAGCAGATAGATGAAGATGACCGACAACGCCATGGCGAAGAGCATGGCCTGGACGTCTTCATTGTCACCCCCGAAGGTACGAGGCGCGCCGAAGCGCACGCCTTCGGGAAGATCGATGCCCCGCGACAGCGCGATCAGGGTGGCGCGGGTCTCCTCTTCCTTGCCTTCCTCGAGCTCGAAGGTGATCGTCCGCGCGATCTGTTTGTCGCGGCGGTAGATCGCCCGCGATGTCGGCAGCCGTTCGGTATCGGTGATCGACGCCAACGACACCGAGGCTCCGGTGCTGGTCGGCACCTGGAAGTCGGCGAGCTCGTCGAGCCCTTCGCGATCTTCTTCCTCGTAGCGGATCCGCACCGGGATCTCTTTGCCGTCGCGGTAGAACTCGGGAAGCGCGCTGCCCCGCAGGGCATAGCCGACCACCCCCGCCACCACTTCAGGGTTGATGCCGAGATTCTGGGTGCGGTCTCGATCGACCACCAGAGCCAACTCTTCGTTGGGACGATCGTTGCCTTTCTTGACGCCGAGCACGCCGTCGATCTGGATGAAGAAATCCTCGAGCTGAAGCGCGACCGTCTCGAGCTCGGTCGGATCCTCGCCATAGAGCGTGAAGACATGCTCGGCCTGGCTGGCGTCGTCGACCTGACTCTCCTGGCCGGTGAAAATCCGCACGCCAGCCTGTTCGGGCAAAAGCTCGACGATCGCTTCGGTGACTTCGCGCGCGGTCAGCTTGCTCTCACGCTCGGAGCGCAGCCACCCTTGGACTTCGCCGAAGGTCGAGCGATGGAAGATGAAATAACCTTCCAGCCCATACTCGTCCTGTTTGGTTTCGAGGATCTTCTCGACCGCGAGGAAATACTCCTCGGCCTCTTCGAGGGTCGTGGTCTGCGGCAAGTCGACGTCGATCTCGAACTGAGCCTGCTCTTCCTCTTGTACCTGCACCAGGTCGACCTGCGACGCGATACCACCGGTGACCGCGAGCACCGCGACAATCGCCATGGTCAGATCGAGACGGCGCCGGAGAAAGAAACCGAGCACCTTGTTGTAGCCGTGGTTGACCGGTTCGAAGCTACGCTCGTAGGCGAACCGGAGCATCCCCTGGACGCGACGGCCGACAGGGTTGCTCCGTGTCCCACCATTGCTCGGCAAGGTCATATACACGGCCAACGGCACGAACACCAAAGCGACGAACAAGGATCCCGCGAGCGCGACGGTGATCGGCACCGACAGACGGAGCAGAAAGAACTGCCCTTGGCCTTCGACCAAGGAGACGGGCAAAAAGACGATGATGGTGGTGAGGGTCGCCATCACCACCGCCAGGGAGATCTCCCCGGCGCCACGGATACACGCCTCGCGTCGAGACATACCCTCCTTGTGCAAGCGGAAGATGTTCTCGGCGACGACCACCGAATTGTCGACCAGCAGCCCCACCGAGATCATCAACGCCAACAGCGTGATGATGTTGAGCGTCTCGCCGGTGAAATACATCACCACGAGCGCGAGCAACAGCGACAGGGGGATCGACAAGGTGATGATCAGCGTCATGCGGAATCGACGCAAGAAAAAGAAGAGCACGACGATGGCGATCAAACCGCCTATTCGACCTGCATCGAGCAGGGTCGAGAGCGAGGATCGGATCACTTCGGCTTGATTGAAGAAGGTCGCGATCTCGATCGAGGCGAGACGCGGATCTTGCCTCATCTCCTCGACCACGCGATTGACCTCTTGCGCCACCGCCACGGCGTTGGCCTCGCCTTCCTTGAAGACCAGAAGCGCGATCGCCGGTTTCGACATCGCGCGGGCGCGATATTTCGTATCCGGTAGGGCATAGCTCACCGTGGCGACGTCTTTCAGCCGTACCGATGGCGCCACCAGACGGTTTTCCAAGCTTTCGACGCTGTCGTAGGTGGCCACCGAGCGCAATAAGAGCTTCTTGCCACCGGCGTAGACATCGCCGCTCGCCATGGTGAAATTGTCACCGGCGAGCTCCTGTCCCAACTGCCACACATTCAACCCGGCGGCCGTGGTGCGTTCACGGTCGAGCTCGATCAGCACTTCTTTTTCTTCGAGACCGTCGGCCTGGACGGTGGCCACCCCGTCGATCCGCGACAGGGGCAAGATGATGCTGTTTTGGATCAGGTTGTAAGGATCGGTAATCTCGGGATCGATGGCCAGGCCGGTCATGAACACCGGAATGGCCGCGTCGTCGTGTTTTTCGATCAACAGCCGATCGACTTCTTCGGGAAGCCGAGGTTTGGCGCGCTCGATCCGATCACGCACCTCACGGTACGCGACGTCCATGTCGGCCCCGCTCTTGAAGCGCATGAAGACACGCGTGAAGCCATTGCCGGCGACGAACGCGCTGATGGTGTCGAGGTCACCGACCGTCGACAGCTCTTCCTCGAGTGGCAACGCCACCTTGTCGAGCGTTTCCTGGGCGCCGGCATCCGGCCAGATCGTGCGCACCACCAAGAAGGGCTGATCGAAACCACGTGGGATCAGCTCGAGCGGAATCCCGATCGTGGCGATCGCACCGACCACCAACACCGTCACCAAGAGGACCAGCACCGTGATCCGGCGCGCCAGGGAGAACCTGGGCAGGACCAACTCGGGACGGCGTTCGCTATCAGCGGGCTCGTGGTTTGACGGTACGAGCATGGACGACTCCTCAGGTGGTGGCCGGATCGGCCGTACCGATCGGACCGTAGCCCTCGACCCGCTCCTCGGTCCGCGCGCCGGCAAAACGGCCGGACAGACGGTCGATGAGGTCGTAGAGGGTGGGAATGATCAACAAAGTGAGCACGGTCGAGGCGATCAGGCCGCTGATCACGGCGAGCGCCATCGGCGTGCGGATCTCGGCGCCGTCACCGATCCCCAGCGCCATCGGCAACAGGCCGAGCACGGTGGTGGCGGTGGTCATCAAGATCGGCCGCAGACGAATGCTGCCAGCGGTGACCACCGCGTCTTGCCGCGACAGGCCACGCGCTTTGAGCTGATTGATGTAGTCGACGAGCACGATGGCGTTGTTCACCACGATACCCGCCAACATGATCATGCCGAGAAAGACGACGATCGACAGGCTGATCCCGAGCCACCACAACGCCACCACGGTGCCGAAGAAGGCGAGCGGGATGGTGAACATGATGACGAAGGGATAGACCAACGACTCGAATTGCGCCGCCATGATCACGTAGACCAGGAAGATCGACAGCGCGAGAGCGAGCCACAGGCTGCCCTGACTGCGCTCCCACTCCTGATTCTGACCGGTGATGAACCATGCCATGTCGTCGGGCCAGTCGAGCCCGCCGAGCGACGATTCGATCTCGGTCACGGCGTTGCCGAGCGCGGCGTTCTCGGAGAGATTGGCACGCACCAGAGCGACCCGTCGGCCGTCGATCCGACGGACCTCGGACGGGCCCTCGCCGAGCTCGACCGCCGCCACCGCCGAGAGCGGAATCGGGCGATCCTCGGTGCCGGGATTGACCAGCAGATCACGCACGTCTTCGACCGTGGCGCGATCCTCTTCTTGAAAACGCACCAGGATGGGAATCCGGCGATCACGCAGGTTGTAACGCGTCGCCTCGTTGCCGAGCACCGCGTCACGCACCTGCGCCGCGACCGTCTGGACGTTGAGCTCGTAACGCGCCAAGCGGTCGCGATCGTAGACGATCTGCACTTCCGGAGCGCCGGCGCGCAGGGTCGTTTCGACATCGGCCAGCGACGACAACGAAGCCATTTCCGCCTCGATCCGGTCGGCCCATTCCTTGAGCTGATCGAGATCCTCACCGTGGATCTCGACTTCGACCGGGGTACGGAAGCTGAACAGGACCGGGCGCGTCACCCGCGCATCGAGATCCGGAATCGCCGCGAGCCGCTCACGAATCCGGTCGACCACCGCGGCTTCGGTATCGGGACGCGCCGAATCGAGCAGCACCTTGAATTTGGCGGTGTGCTCACCCTCGTCCGAGCGCTGGGCGTTCTCCGGGTCGTAGCCGACGGTCACCAGCAGCTTCTCGATGTGCTCCCGCTCGGCGAGAATCGCTTCGGCGATCGGGTCGATCACCGCTTCGGTCTCCTCGAGCGGCGTGCCCACCGGCAAGGCGATCTCGAAGGTCACCTCACCCTGGTGCACCTCGGGCAGCAGCTCGCTATCGAGGTTGCTGCCGATGGCGTAGGTGGCGTAGAAGGTCACCCCGGCAAGCAAAATCATCACGAGCGGATTGGCCAGCGACCAGCGCAAGACACGTGGATACACGCCCTGCAGGACGCCGAGCACCTTCTCGGTGATCCACGACGGTACCGCCATCAACACACCGAACACCAATTTGGTCACCGGGATGAACAACCACCGCGACAGCCAGAAGAGGCCGTAGAGAAGGAGCAGCGGCACCACGCCCACCAAGGCGAGCACCAAACCGAGCACGAAACGCACCACGAGGTAGAGCAGACCGAGCGGCAACACCCAGACGAGCAGAATCTTGCCGATCAGCCCGCGCTCACGCCACCAGCCGAAGATGCCTTGGACATCGTCGCGAAACTGACCGAAAAGAGCCGGCGCACGCAGCTTGAGCTGCGCGCCCAGCTCGTCGAGATCGGGCGCCTGACGACTGGCGAGCATCGGGATGAAGGCCACCGCGACCACCAGCGATACCAAAAGCGAGATGACGACCGCCAGACCGAGATCGCCAAACGCTTGACCGGCTACACCCTCGACAAAAACCATCGGGAAAAACACCGCGATCGAGGTCAAGGTCGAGGCGATCACCGCGCCACGCACCTCACGGGTGCCACGTACCGCCGCCGTCTCGATATCGTCGCCTTCTTCACGACAGCGGAAGATCGACTCGAGCACGACGATCGACGAATCGACCAGCATGCCGATACCGAGCGCCAAACCGCCGAGCGACATGATGTTGAGCGACACCCCGGCGAGGTTGAGGGGTGCGAAGGTGACCACCAGCGAAATCGGAATCGACACCGCGATGATGAAGGTCGAACGCACGTTGGCGAGGAAGAGAAAGAGCACGATGACGGCGAGAAAGCCACCGATCACCGCCGTGTTGCGCACCTCGGCGATACTGCTCTCGATGAACTCCGAGCGATCGGCGACCACCGCGATTTCGACACCCTCGGTGGCATAGAGCTGCTCGGCGAGACCGCTCGGGCCGCCGCCACCACCTGGACCGCCGCCGCCACGACCTTCCCCGCGGCCCCCGCCACGACGTCCACGGCCTTCCTCGGCGGCTTCCGGATTCTCCTGACGCGCCAAGAAGGCTTCCTTGTCGAACTCCCCGATCTCGGCACGCACGCGATCGGCGAGCGACACCATATTGGCGTCGGCTTCTTTGTAGACGTCGATCTGCACGCTCTCACGACCATCGGTGCGCGTGGCGATCTGACGTTCCTTGTGCGCCATGCCGACCTGCGCCAGATCGCGCAGCCGCACTTCGCGCCCGGCGTTCACCGTGATCACGGTGTCGGCGATCTCGGTCAGATCGGTGTATTCGTTGAGGGTCCGCACCATGTACTCGGTACGCCCTTCTTTGATCGTGCCACCGGCGACGTTGATGTTCTCTTGCGCCAGCCGCTCGATCACCCGCTGGATCGACAACCCGGTGCGACGCAGCGCTTCTTCGTCCACCAGCACGTGAATCTCTTCTTCGAGACCACCCCGCACCCGCACCGCAGCCACGCCCTTGACCGGCTCGAGTGAGCGCTTCACCTGCAGCTCGGCGATACGACGCAGTCGACGCAGACCATCTTCGCCCTCGAAGAGATCGCCATCACCCGACATCGACAGCTCGAGCACCGGATCGAGCTGTGGATCGAAACGCAGAATCAGCGGCCGCTCGGCCTCGGGTGGCAGAAACACCAGGTCGAGCTTTTCCAGCGTGTCCTGGATCGCCTCGGCCATCTCGACGTCCCAGGCGAATTCGAGCACCACGTCGCTGACGTCGGCACGGCTGATCGAGCTGATGCGCTCCAAGCCCGACACCACACCGAGGGATTCCTCGATCGGTCGGCTGATGTCGTTTTCGACCTCTTCGGGCGCCGCGCCCGGATATTCGGTGCGCACCGTCAACGTCGGGTACGACAGCTCGGGCATCAGGGTGACCGGCAGACGGCCATACGACAACGCCCCGAAGGCGATGGCGGCGAGAAAGACCATCAGCACCGCTACCGGGCGGCTGGTGGTGAAGCTCGTCAACCGACGACGCAGGTTCACCGGCTGCGTGCTGGCATCCTCGGACGCCTCCCGCTCCTCGCCGTCACGATCCAACGACTCGTCGACTTGCGACGGCTCGTCGTGATCCTGTTGTGGCTCTTCGGGGTGTTCTTTATCGCTCATGGTGACTCGGCCTCGTCACCCGAGCTTTCGTCTTCCGCGCTGTCTCCGATGTCGGCGATGGTTTCCTCGCCCTCGGTCACTGCGTCATTCGAAGAGGCGTCATCGGAGTCACTGGCGTCATCGGCGCGATCGGCCGCCACGCGTGGCGGATCACCGATCACCCGCACTTCGGCACCGTCTTTGATGCCGGCCTGTCCAGCGATCACCACCCGGTCTCGACCGGCGATTTCGCTACCCTCGGCGAGCATGACGTGATCGGCGTCCTCGAGCTCGATATCGAGCACCACCCGCTCGACCTCGCTCATCTCGTCGCCCTCGACGACCCGGAAGAGATACGGCAGGTTGTCGTCGTAGATCACCGCACGTTTCGGAATCAGCATGACGTCGTCGTAGGTCGCGGTCACCAGCTCGACCTCGACATACATACCCGGCTTGAGACCCTGGTTGCTCGGAATCGCCACCGTCACCTTGATCGTGCCGCTACGCGGATCGACCACCGGCGCGATCCGCAACACCTTGCCGGCGCGCGCCTCGCCACCGAGAGAATCACTGAACACCCGCGCCGTCTGCCCGACCCGCAAGCGACCGAGCTCTTTCTCCGGCACGAAGATCCGCGCCACGATCGAGTCGAAATCCACCAGCTGGAAAAGCGGCTGGTTGACGGTCACATAGTCGCCGAGGTTGACCATCCGCTCGGTGATCGTGCCGGCGATCGGCGCGGTGACGTTGGTGTAGCTGAGCTGCCGCTTGGCATCGCCGAGCTCGAGCGTCAGCCGCTCGACCTCGTAGGTCGCGTCGTTGTACGCCTGCTCACTGATCAGGTCTTTGTTGTAGAGATTCTGTTGGCGATCGTATTCACGATTCGCCTTGTCGAGCTCGATCGTCACCCGTTCGAGAGTCGACTGCTGCTCCTCGTCTTGCAAACGGATCAACACCTGACCCTTACGCACCCGATCGCCCTCCTCGACACGCAGATCGAGCACCTGACGCGCCGCCTCGGAGAACACCTGGACCGAATCCTCGGCCTCGAGATTGGTCGAGAAACGCAGCATCGCCTCGATCGAGCCGCGATTCAGCGACGCGACTTCGACCGGTGGCCGTTCTTCCTCTTTCTTCTCCTCGTCGTCTTCTTTTTCGGCGCCACGACGCGGGCCATCATCACCATCGGCGCCACCGGGACGCGAACAGCTGGCGAGCGGGAGAACGAGCAACAACACGAGAACGCCACCGAGCAAGGTGGCGGCATATCGACTGAGAAAGGACATACCAGAGCTCCGCAGCCCCAAACCGCTGGGCTGGTCGTCTATATAGAGCCACGAAGTGAACGATGGGTTACACCGCTGTGTGTGGTTACGTGGCGACATTGAGGTCCGTGCGACGCGCGGGTACGTCGCAACACGGCTCGGTAGAACCGGGACTCAACACCGATACGACCGAAGAAGCGGATTGTTTCGCGACGATTTCGCTTACTCGGTCGGCTCGAGGGGCAGCATCATCTCACTCACCATGGCGTGTTCCGGCCCCTTTTCGTCTTCCTCGCACGCGAGACGCTTGGCATACCAGCCGGCGAGCGGCGCCGCCGAGATGCCGTGGAGCACGATGCTGAACGCCACCGTCAACATGGCGACGTAGACGATCTCCTCGTGTCCGGCGAGCGGCGCACCCTCGATCACCAAGAGCGAAAAGAGCACCGTGGCGATGCCCCGTGGGCCAAACCAGCCGAGAAACGCCACCGATTCCCAGCGCAATGTCTTGCCCAACAGCGAGATCGCCACCGGCACCATCCGCACCACGGTCAGGCTGAGCACGGCGTACAAAGCCGTCTGCCAACTAAAGATGTGAAAGGTCTCGGGAAGGATCGCGCCACCGAAGACCAGGAAGACGAGCAAGGTCAGCAGCTGCCCCTCGGCCTCGGCGAACGACTCGAGCTCATGGGCGTTGCGTGACGTGTTGCCGAGCACCAGGCCGCCGACGAAGGCGGCGATGAAGCCGTTGCCCCCCACCAGCTCGGCGCCGGCAAAGGCGAGCAACGCCAGGGCCACGGCGGCGATTTCGGCGAAGGACTGCTCCATCCATTCCGACTCGATCGCCTTGTCGACCGCTTTGGCACCGAGCCACCCCACCGCGATACCCACCAGCGGACCGAACACCAGCTGCTTGCCGATATAGCCCAGCCAATACGCGACGCCGAGATCGTCGACGCTTTCGACCGCGCACGCCACGGTCAACAGGATCAGCACCAGCGGCAGCGCCAAACCGTCGTTGAGCCCGCTTTCGACGTTCAAGGTCTGGCGGATACGCACCGGAACACGACGATCCGAGACCACCGCCTGGCCCAAGGCCGCATCGGTCGGGGTCAGAAGCGCCGCCAGCAGCGCGGCGTTCCACACCGTGAGCCCGAGCACCAGCATGCCGGTGACCGTCCCCGCGATGGCGATCAGCGGCAGCCCGATGGTCAGCAGACGTACCGGCAAATCGTGATCGCGGCGCAGCAGCTTCAGGTCGATCCGCGAAGCGTCGGTGAAGAGCACCAGCACCAGGGTGATCTCGGCGAGCAGGTGGATCAGCTCGTGGTCGACGTGGAGATCCACCAGATGCAAGCCGTGCGCACCGATCAACAGCCCGAAACCGGTGAACACCATCGGTGGCGTCAAGATCCCACGCTGCGCCTTGCGCGACACCACACCGAAGATCAGCACCGCGAGTGCGACGAGCACAAACCCTAGGTTTTCCATACCACCTCCACGAGCGCGCGCGGAGCACCCGAGTGACCACAAGCGTTTGACGTAGGTTGCGACGAACAGTGAGCTCGACTCATTCTACGTCGCGGCGCGATGTGATGGTTTGGTCGGGTTGGCCGAGACATGCCATGATCATTCGGTATTCAAACGCCACATGACGGCGGGAAGGAGATCCGATGACCGACGTGAACCCTGAACATCCAGACGTGGTCAGCATTTACGAAACCGATGACGTCAACCTGATCCCGGTGTTGAAATCGATCCTGCGCGACGCCGAGATCCCCTATTACGTTCAGGGTGAAGAAGCGGTGAGTCTCCTTCCGGTCGGCTCCTTCGGTAGCCATAGCGCGCACCACGGTTTGATGAGCATGTCGATCCACGTGCAGGCGCAGCACGCCGACGAAGCACGCGCCTTGCTCGAGGCCGTCGCGACGGCTCCGGTGGAGATCCCCGAGCCTGAAGAGGGCGACGAAAACGAAAGCTGAGAGCTACTGCAGGGAAGCTTGAAGCTGACCTTCACCGGTCAGAACGATCTTGAGGGTCTGACTGCCACCCGCCAGCATCTCGCCCGGCACCTCTTGAATGAGGGTACGGCCCGATCGGCCGTTGAGCTGGGGCACCACATAGACCTTGAGATCGAGCACGCCCGCGCCGATCTCACGGCTGGCGTCGATCCGCCCGTCCGTCTTGCGCGTGAAAGGTCCGGTGCGCTCGGTAAAGGCGAACTCGCGACGAAAGATCTGCTCGGTACCGGAGAAGATCGTCACCGTGCCGTCCGAAATCTGCGAATAGAAGTCGATCACCAGCGTCCCGGGCCGTGTCCCCAGGGTCGGGGGTGGTGGCGTGGTCGACGGATCCGTCGTGGTGCCCGCCGACGTCGTGGGACGGCCCGACGTGCGACCGGTGACATACGCCCGCCGTCGTTTGCCGTCTTCCGCCTGTTGGATCAGCCCACGCGCATCGCGATTGCGTCGATCGAGACTCAACACCTCGCGCGCCAACGCGATGGCGTCGTCGTAATCCCGGTCATCGAGCGCCTCACGCGCCGCCGCCAGCCGTCGGGCGACCTCGGCGGCGGGGCTCGTCTCACCCTCGGGCGCGATCACTCCCGACACCGCCTGATCGAGCGCTCGCTTGATCCGACGGCTGTCGGGCACCATGTCGTGCGCTTCCTGGAGCTTCTCGCGCGCGGTGTCGAAATCTCCCTCTTCGAGCGCCGCCAAGCCTTCGCGATAGAGCTTCGACGACTCCACCTGGATCTCTTCCTCGAGCGTCGTGCCGCGAAACTCGGGCACCTCGGCACCCGGTCGGAAGAAGAACCAGCCACCGACCGCCAGCGCCGCCGTCAAGACCAGCGTCACCGCACCGGTGATCAGCCAGCGACCGACCGGTGCACGGCGTGGTGGGGGCGGTGCGGGATCGGGAAACGTCCCCCCGGCGCTCAACGAGGTCGGATCGACGGCCGGTACGGCACCTGTACCCAGCATGCCAGAGGCAGACGCACCAGGTTGCGGTGCTCCAGGTTCCGCGGCGCCAGAC
>JBCDBH010000158.1:0-12943 GCA_039184055.1 Acidobacteriota bacterium | reverse complement strand
CTCGGATTTCGATTCCGACTCCGTGGGCTACAAGGTCTCGGGCCTGACCGGTGGCAGCGGCGAACGCTTCGGACTCATGGTGGGTGCATCGCTCCACGAGCGTGGTCTGTTCTTCGACGCCAACGGCGATCCGGTCGGTCTCTATCCGACCCAAGGCGACATCATGGACTCGCGCACCGTAGGCTTGTTCGGCAAGGCGCAATGGGTGATCAACGACGAGGCCGTGCTCAGCTTCCTGGTGAACGATTTCGAGCTCGAACGCAACGGCGACTTCCGTGCCGTGGCCGGTGACCGCGCGCTGGGCATCCCCACCGGCACCATCGAGGGCGATCCCTCGGCGGCGGTCGGCAATCCGGCGAGCAACGAGAACACCACCTTCTCGCTGACGCTGAATCACAGCAATCTGGCCGGTGGCAGCCTCACCGCGCAGATCTTCGATCAGGAGTTCAAAGGTCTCTTCGAAGGCGGTTTCTTCGGCAATTTCTTCCGCCTGACGCCGAACGGTCCACCGTTCCTCGACCAGTCGGCGGTGGTATCCGACAAAACCGGCCTCAAGCTGGCGTACAACCTTCCGTTCTCGAACGACAATATCTTGCTCACCGCCGGTTTCGACATCTTTCGAGACGAGTCCGCTCAGATCCTCGATCGCAGCGGGCGTGAGTGGGTGCCGGAGACACTCTTCGAGACCCTGTCCCCGTTCCTTCAGCTCAAATTCGACTTCGGCGACTGGGTGTCGGTGTCGGCCGGCGCTCGTCACGAGGACGCCAGCCTGGAAGTGGACGACTACACGACCATCGCCGCGGCCAACTCGACCTTCGTGAGCGGCGGCGAGCCGACCTTCGAAGAGACCCTGCTCAATGTCGGACTCATCGTCCGACCCGCCGAAGACTGGAACCTCTACGGCGCCTACAACGAGAGCTTCACGATGCCCGATGTCGGTCGTGTGCTGCGCGCCGTCAACATTCCCGGACTGGACGTCGACAACCTCTTCGACCTCGAGCCGGTGATCGCCGACAACCTGGAGTTCGGGATCGAATATGCGAGCCGTCGTTTCTCGGCGCGCGCGTCGTTCTTCCAGTCGGTGGCCGAAAACGGCTCTCTTCTGTCATTGAACGCTGCGGGCATCTTCGAAGTGGTCCGACAACGTACCGAAATCGACGGCTTCGAGATCTTCCTGGAATACGTGATCGACGAGAATTTCTCGATCTCGGCGAACTACGCGCAAACGGAAGGCGAGTTTGACTCCAATGGCGATGATGACGTCGACACCGACCTGGACGGCCTGAACATCGGCCCGGACCGGCTGAACATCTTCTTCGACGCCAAGCTCACCGATCGCCTGGGCGGTCACATCCAACTCTCGCAATTCTTCGATCGCGATTTCGACGGCCTGGCCGCGCGCCCGAACCGCGATTTCGACGGCTACACGCTCATCGATCTCAGCGTCTATCTCGACCTGTCGCTCGGACGTCTAAGACTGGGCATCGAGAACGTGCTCAACGAGGACTACTTCACCTACTTCGCCCAAACCGAACCGAACGCCCGAGCGGACACGTTTTTCAAGGGCAACGGCCGGACGTACGGGCTCAGCTGGCGGATCGATTTCTGACCGTTCGCGCCAACGCCCGGTCCACGATGGACCGGGCGCGCGGCGCTTCAGGCCGCTCGCCGCGCAGTGCGTCTTCGAATCGTCCAACCCACCGACCGTCGGATCGGCTGGAGCTTGTCCACGATCGGCTACGACGCAACGGGGCACAACCCACACGAAAGAGATTTCAAGCTGTCCGAGCTGACTGATTTCTCCGCCCACGAGCTCGCCCGCTTGATCCGCGACCGGGCCTGCTCGTCACGTGAAGTGGTCGAAGCGCACCTAGAGCGCATCGAACGCGTCGACCCTTCATTGAACGCCATCATCACACTCGACCCGATGGCCCGGCACCGAGCGATGACCGCCGACGACGCCCTTTCAAGCGATCACGAGATCGGTCCTCTGCACGGTGTACCCATCACGATCAAGGACGGTTTCGCCACGGCCGGTCTGCGCACGACCTTTGGTCTTCCCTGGTACGGCCGGCGTCTCGACAGCCATGTTCCCGACACGGACGCGCCGGCGGTAGCAGCGCTGCGCCGCGCCGGCGCGATCATCCTCGGCAAAACGAACCTGCCATTCGGGAGCTACGACTGGCAAACGAACAACCCGGTCACGGGTCGCACCAACCATCCCCGGGACGTCGATCGCACCCCCGGCGGTAGCTCGGGTGGCAGTGCCGCCGCCGTGGCCGCCGGACTCTCAGCACTCGATCTCGCCTCCGATGTGGCGGGCTCGATTCGTGTCCCGGCTCATTTTTGCGGTGTGTGCGCAATGCGTCCGAGCACCGGAAGCGTGTCGACGAACGGGATGATGCCACCGGGTCATCCACAGAGCCTTCGGCATGCCCTGGTCGCCGGCCCCATCGCCCGAAACGTGGCCGATCTACGGCTGGCCTTCGACGTCTTGGCGCCGCATACCCACGCAACATCGCCGGTGCGAAACCTACATGATCTCAAGGTAGCGTTTTCGCCCACCCTGAGCGACACACCGGTGGCGCGCGCCATCACCGAAGCGATCGCGGACTGTGCGCGGAAGCTGACGGCGGCCGGCTGCCAGGTCGACGAGGCCGCTCCGAACGTCGACTTCATCGCGGCACAGCGTACGTGGGGCCTCGTCCACGGGTTCGAATTCGCGGCCGGGCTCCCGCTCGGCCTGGGCCGCGAGCCCCTCAAACGACTTTTCCAAATCGGTCTCGTGCGTCTCGTATTCGGCGCGGGTGAGTACTCCCGCGCGCTCGCACGCGGCTATGTCGCGAGCCCGGCTTCGTATTTTCGGGCGCTCTCGCAACGACAGCAAATGCTCCGAGCTTTCGACGACTTTTTCTCGAAGTGGGATCTGTGGGTCCTGCCAGTTGCCGGTGTCACGGCGTTTACCCATCGGCGAACCGGGGCAAAGCTCGACGTCGATGGTGCGCGCGTCGCGTACTCCGCGCCCTTCGGCGTGTTCAACACCGGTTCGGCCCTTGCCGGAACACCTTGTGTCGTGTTGCCGGTCGGCAACGACGAAGCAGGGCTACCGATCGGCATCCAGGTGCATGGTCGCCACGGCACCGACCTACGTCTGCTCGCGCTCGCGGGAGAAATAGAAGCCATCATCGGCTGTGGCGCGCCAACGATGGAATCCCCACGCCAGAATGGAGGATCGCCCGATGTCGATCGCCACCCGAACCAATAGAGTGGTCTTCCAGACATGATCGAGCTGACCGCCATCGAAAAGTCCTACCGCATGGGCAAAAACCGTCTCACCGTGCTGCGGGGCATCGATTTGTCGATCCAGGCCGGTGAGATGGTGTCGATCATGGGATCGTCGGGATCCGGCAAGTCGACCCTGATGAACATCATCGGCATCCTCGACGACTACGACTCCGGGGCATACCGACTCGACGGCGCATTGATCCGCGGTCTATCGGAGACTCGCGCCGCCAAGCTGCGCGGCCGGTACATTGGCTTCGTCTTCCAGTCCTTTCACCTCATCCCTTTCAAAACAGCTCTGGAAAACGTCGCCTTGCCGCTCTACTACCAGGGCGTCGCGCGCCGCGAACGCAACCGCCAAGCGGCGCATCTGCTCGAACGGGTGGGTCTGTCGGAGTGGTCGCGACATCTACCGACGGAGCTGTCGGGCGGGCAGAAACAACGTGTGGCCATCGCCCGAGCTCTGGTGAGTGAACCCAAGATCATCCTCGCCGACGAGCCGACCGGCGCCCTCGACACCGCCACGTCCTACGAGGTGATGGACCTGCTGGCCGAGATCCACGCCGAGGGGGTAACGGTGGTGATCGTCACCCACGAGCCGGACATCGCCGAACGAACCCGACGCATCATCCGCTTACAGGACGGCGTGATTCGAAGCGATTCCGAGGTCGGACGAGTAGCATCTCCCATCCACCCGCTTACCGAGCCCGATGGCGCCGCCGGTCGCACCGCGGCCGCCCGCACCACCAGCGGACCCGCTTGAGATCACCAGTCGACAATGTTCGATCTCGACACATGGCGGGAAGTCTTCGACACCCTGCGTCATCACAAGCTGAGCACCGCACTTACCGGTTTCAGTGTCGCCTGGGGCATTTTGATGCTGATCGTGCTCTTGGGTTCCGGCCAGGGTCTCGAACGAGGAATCGAGCATCAATTCCGCGACGACGCCGTCAACAGCATCTGGATCACCCCCGGCGAAACCAGCCTCCCGCACCGCGGCCTGCAACCCGGACGCGAGATCCAGCTCACCAACTCCGACTACGACGACCTGCGCACCACGCTCGACGGCGTGGAGCACATCACTTCGCGTTTTTTGCTCCAGGGCCGCAACACCTTCACCTACCGCAACGAAACCGGCACCTTCCCGATTCGTTCCGTGCACCCTGACCATCGACATCTCGAGAACACACAGGTGGTGCTCGGCCGCTTTGTCAACGAGATCGACATCCGGGAACGACGCAAGGTGGCGGTGATCGGTCGGGTGGTTCGAGACGAGCTCTTCGGTGAACACTCACCGATCGGTGAGCCACTACAGATCAACGGCATCGTCTTCAAGGTCGTGGGTGTATTCGAAGACAGTGGCGGCGATAGCGAGATGGAAATCGTCTATCTGCCGATTTCCACCGCCCAGCGCACCTTCGGCGGTACCGATCGAATCGCCCAGCTGATGCTGACCACCGGCCAGCTCGACGTCGACACCACCAGCGCCATGACCGATGAAATCCGCGATCGGTTCGCGGAGCGCCACCGCTTCGCTCCCGGTGACCGACGCGCCATCGCGGTCGACAACCTCAATGAGCAATTCCAGCGCGTCCTGGCCCTGATGGAAGGCATTCGCTTCTTCGTTTGGATCATCGGCATCGGCACGCTGCTCTCCGGCGTGGTGGGAGTCTCCAACATCATGATGATTTCGGTACAAGAGCGCACGCGGGAAATCGGCGTGCGCAAAGCTCTCGGCGCCACGCCGTGGAACATCGTCAGCCTGGTCGTGCAAGAGGCTGTTTTCCTCACCGCCGTGTCCGGCTACATCGGCCTGGTGCTCGGAGTCGGCGTGCTGGAGCTGATGGCCCGACTTCCCGAGGCCGAGATGTTCCGTCAACCCGGAATCGACCTCTCCATTGCTCTGTACGCGCTGGCCTTGCTCGTACTGGCCGGCGGTCTAGCGGGTTTCTTCCCGGCGCGTCGGGCGGCCAGCATCCGACCGATCGAAGCGCTGCGGGACGAATAGGGAACATCATGCTCGACTTCGACCACTGGCGGGAAATTCACGAGACCTTGTGGCGTAACAAGGTGCGTACGCTCCTGACCGCCTTCGGCGTGTTCTGGGGAATCTTCTTGCTGATCGTCATGCTGGGCTCGGGACAGGGGATCCAGAACGGTGTCGACCAAGGCTTCAGCGGCCACGCGACCAACAGCTTCTTCGTCTGGGGCCGCGCCACCACCCGTCCCTATCGCGGCTTGCCAGCCGGTCGGCCGATTCGCATGACCAACGCTGACATCACGGCGCTCGAGGAACGGGTGCCGGGGGCCGCGATCGTCGCCCCACGCATCCAACTCGGTGGCTTCGAGGATGGAAACAACGTCGATCGAGGCGAGCGCTCAGGTGGCTTCTCGGTGATGGGCGACTACCCCGCGATCCGCGACATCCAACCCATGGCGATGAGCGCCGGGCGCTTTCTCAACCCCCGGGACATCGAGCTGCGCCGTAAAGTCACGGTGATCGGCACCCGAGTACAACAGGTGCTGTTCGCCGAAAGCGAGGATCCGATCGGCGAGAGCGTACGCATCCAGGGAGTGTATTTCCGGGTGGTGGGTGTGTTTCGTTCCCTGCAATCGGGGCAAGATGCCGAGGACGACGCCCAAACTCTCTTCATCCCCTTCACCACCTTCCAGAACGCCTTCAAGGTGGGCGACCGGGTGGGATGGTTCGCGATCACCGCCAGCCCCGGCTGGACCGCCTCGGAGGTGCTCGCCGATACCCGGGCCGTGCTCCACGAACGCCACCGCGTGGCCGCCGCCGACCCGCGCGCCTTCGGGTCCTACAACCTGGAAGAGGACTACCTGCGAATCACCAGCGTGTTCCAGGGCATCCGAATGCTGGTGTGGATCGTCGGTCTCGGCACCCTGGCGGCAGGAGTGATCGGGGTGAGCAATATCCTCTCCATCGTGGTCAAGGAACGCACCCAGGAGCTCGGCATCCGTCGCGCCGTGGGCGCGACGCCGCTGACCGTGATCGCACAGGTGATCCAAGAATCGGTGATCCTCACCACGCTGGCCGGCTGTCTGGGACTGATGGCCGGCGTGGCATCGATCGAGCTGGTCGCCGCGCTCCTCGAAGGCGCCCAAAACGCACCGGAGATGTTTCGACGCCCGGGAGTTTCACTGTCCAACGCTCTGCTGGCGCTCGCGGTTTTGGTGGGCTCGGGAACCGTCGCTGGCTTGATTCCAGCTCAGCAGGCGGTGAGCCTGCGTCCAGTCGACGCGCTACGCGCCGAGTGAGCCTGAACCCGCATCGCCAAAAAACGAGAAAGGAACCATGAAGACACTCATCGGCATCGGTATCGCCCTCCTCTTTCTGGCGGCATTCGGTGGCACCCTGTACTACCTCTACGAGAAATCACAGCAGCCACCGGTGGCCTTCGATACCGAGGCCCCATTCGCCGCTGACATCGTCGAAAAAACGGTGGCCACCGGCTCCGTGGTGCCGCGTCGAGAAGTGGAAATCAAGCCACAGATTTCCGGCATCGTCGCGGAGCTCCTCGTCGAAGCAGGCGATCTCGTGCGACGTGGCGACCTGGTGGCGCGGATCCGCGTCGTGCCCGACATGGTGAGCCTCAACGAGGCCGAGAGTCGGCTCGCGCGGGCACGAATCGCACTCGACGACGCTCGTTTGGACCTGGAGCGCAACCGCCCCCTGGCCACCGAAGGCACGATCGCCGCGTCCACTCTGCAGCAGGTTCAGCTGGCGGTCGACAAAGCCGAGCAAGAGTATCGAGCCGCCGAAAGCAATCTGCGGATCGTCCGCGAAGGAGCCACCTCCTCGTCAGCCACCTCCAACACCCTGGTGAGCTCCACCATCTCGGGCATGGTGCTCGAAGTGCCGGTGGAAGTCGGCAACTCGGTGATCGAGGCCAACACCTTCAACGACGGCACCACCCTGGCGACGGTGGCCGATATGGACGAGATGGTCTTCGAAGGCAAGGTCGACGAATCCGAGGTGGGCAAGCTCGAGCTGGGTATGGACATGGTGCTCACCGTCGGTGCGCTCGAGGAAGAACGGTTCCAGGCCCGATTGGAGCACATCGCCCCCAAGGGCGTCGAAGAAGACGGCGCGATCCAATTCGAGATCCGCGCCGCCATCGAGCTCGAAAACGATCAGTTCCTGCGCGCCAACTACAGCGCCAACGCCGACGTGGTGCTCGATCGTCGTGATCAGGTGATGGCGATTCGCGAGGCACTGCTCCAGTTCGACAGTGACAATCGAGCCTTCGTTGAGGTTGAAATCGCGCCCCAGCAGTTCGAGGCTCGCTCCGTCGAGCTCGGTCTTTCCGATGGGCTCGTCGTCGAAGTGCTCGAGGGCCTCAGTAAAGAAGATCGAATCAAAGATCCAGGCTCGTCGAACGATCGCGGCTAGGTGCCCCCGGCTAGGCGCCCCCGGCTAGGCGCCCCCGGCTAGGTGAGATGGTCGAAATCGAGTGTTCTCGGTAGGATCGTCTCCATAACGGAACGACTCGAGATGAAACGACCCATGAGCCCACGTCCCCGACTCGTCGGCATCGTCCTCTTGCTGAGCGTCGCCACCCTTTGTGCGTACGGGACAGTCCCGACCCATGCCGCCGACGACCTCTCCGAAGCGGATTTCTTGGACCGCACGCGACAGCTCACCTTCGACGGCAAGCGCGCCGGCGAAGGTTATTTTTCGCCCGATGGCACCAAGATGGTGTTCCAAAGCGAACGCGATCCGGCGAATCCCTTCTTCCAGATCTTTCTGCTCGATATGACCACCGGTGAGATCGAACACGTCTCGAACGGCGTCGGCAAGACCACTTGCGCCTTCATTCGTCCCGGCACGAACGAGATCGTCTATGCCTCGACCCATCACGACCCACGCTCACAACAGCTGCAGCAGGCCGAGCTCGATTTCCGCGCCTCGGGTCAGCAGCGACGATACTCGTGGGACTACGATCCGGAGATGGAGATCTGGGTGACCGATGTCGAGAGCGGTGAGTCGAAGCGCTTGACCCACGTCAAGGGCTACGACGCCGAGGGAAGCTATTCACCCGATGGCGAATGGATCGTCTACACCTCGAACCGGAGCGCCTACGAGGGCGAGCTGACCCCGGAAGATGAAAAACGTCTCGAGCTCGACCCGGCCTTCTTCGGTGAGATCCATCTGATGCGCGCCGACGGCACCGACGATCGACGTTTGACCCATGTCGAAGGCTACGATGGCGGACCGTTCTTTTTTCCCGACGGCACGCGTATCGTCTGGCGCCGCTTCGGCGACAAGGGAATCACCGCCGACATCTACTCGATGAAAACCGACGGCACCGATCTCGTGCGAGTCACCGACTTCGGCTCCATGAGCTGGGCACCCTACGTACACCCGTCTGGGGAGTACATCTTTTTCGCCTCGAACAAGCTCGGCTTTACCAATTTCGAGCTCTACATCGTCGACACTGCGGGCACGCGTGAGCCGGTGCGAGTGACCTATACCGACGGTTTCGATGGGCTTCCGGTGCCCACCCCGGACGGCAAACAGCTCACCTGGACGTCTTCAGGCCGGCACGCCGGCCCGGGCGGCCAGATCTACATCGCCAACTGGAATCACGAACGCGCTCTCGAAGCCCTCGCCGCGGCCCCACCGAGGACCGTCCACTCGAGCGGCAAGGGCGACGAATGACCCGATGCTCCCCAGATACTCAGAGGTAGACCCGTGACATCAAACCCGAAACCGACCGTCTTCCTGACTCTGCTGCTCGTGCTCGTCGCGGCACCACTCGTCTCCGAAGGCCTCGTGCCTCGCGACACGCCCATCGAGTCACACGTCCTCACCCTCGTCGACCCGGCGCTCGAGGGCCGACTCACCGGTACCGAAGGCGCGCGTCAGGCCGCGGCGTACCTCAAAGAGCAGCTCGAGATCCTCGGCGCGCAGCCACTTCCGGGTCAGAGCTCGTTCGAGATTCCATTCGAGTTCACCTCGGGTTCCAAAGACACCGGGTCGAAGCTGGCCGTCGGCGATCGCACTTTCGACACCACGGAGCAGGTCCAAGCGCTGTCGTTCTCGGACGCCGCCACCATCGAGGGTGAGCTGGTCTTCGCTGGCTATGGTCTCAAGGTTCCCGAGAGCCAAGACTTCGGCTACGACAGCTACGCCACCCTCGACGTCACCGACAAGATCGTCGTGGTGCTGCGCTATTTTCCGGAAGATGTCGACCAGGAGATGCGCAGTCGTTTGGCGCGCTACTCGGGTCTACGCTACAAAGCGCTGATCGCACGCGAGCAAGGGGCCAAGGGTCTGCTGGTGGTCTCGGGGCCGAACTCCCCCAACGCCGGAAAGACCATCCCGATGACCTTCGACACGGCCATCTCCGGCTCGGGCATCGTCGCGGCGAGCATCAGTGGCGAGGTCGCCGAGGCACTGTTCGCACGCCAGGACACCTCGGTCGCCGACGCTCAGACACAGCTCGACACCGGCAATCCCCACATCACCGGATTCGCGCTCGGCGCCACCGCCAAGCTCGACGTCGCGATCGAACGCGAGACACGCACCGGCTACAACGTCGCCGCCGTCTTGCCCCGCTCGGAAGCGGGCAGCGAGCCAGGCGTCGACGAGCGCTGGGTGCTCCTCGGGGCACACTACGACCATCTCGGTCGGGGGTCGGGTGGTAACTCACTCGCCACGGGAGACGAGCAGGGCGACATCCACGTCGGTGCCGACGACAATGCCTCGGGGGTCGCGGCGGTGCTCGAAGCCGCGCGCCAGCTGGTCGGTATGCAGCGTCAGCGCGACATCGTGCTGACCTTCTGGTCGGGGGAAGAGCTCGGTCTACTCGGCTCGTCCGACTTCGTCGCCGATGAGATCCTGCCCTTGGCCGAGGTCGCCGGCTACCTCAACTTCGACATGGTCGGTCGTTCGCGAGACAACAAGCTGACCCTGCAAGCGGTAGGCAGCAGCCCCGACTGGACCGGTCTGATCGAACGCTCGAACGTCCCCGTCGGTTTCGACATCACGCTGCAGCAGGACCCCTACCTGCCGACCGACACCTCGGCCTTCAATAGCTCCGAGGTGCCGACCCTCAACTTCTTCACCGGCTCGCACGCCGACTACCACCGGCCGTCCGACACCGCCGACAAATTGAACTACGAGGACCTGGAGCGGGTCAGCCGACTGGGCGCCCTGGTGGCGCACAAATTGGCCAACCTGGAAGAGCCGCCCGAGTTCGTCAAGGTCGAGCGCAAGGTCGAAGCCGGGGGCAGTCGCGACAGCCTGCGCGCCTACACCGGCACGATTCCCGACTACACCACCGAGGTCGAAGGGCTCTTGCTCAGTGGCGTCATGGAAGGCGGCCCGGCGGCCGAGGCCGGCTTGCGCAAAGGCGACGTCATCGTCGAATTCGCCGGCCAGGCGATCAAGAACATCTACGACTACACCTACGCGCTCGACGCAGTGAAAATCGACGTTCCGGTGCAGGTGATCTTCCTACGCGACGGTGAACGCATCGAGATCACCCTGACGCCACGAGCGCGACAATAAAGGCGCTCGTGGCTTGACGGGACGCTACCCGAATACCAGACCACCGTCGACGATCAGATTCTGACCGGTTACCGACCGTGACCACGGGCTGGCGAAGAAGAGCACGGTGTCCGCCGCTTCCTCGGGTGTGGTCACCGACCGTAGCGGCGTGCTGCCGGCGATCAGGTCGAACACCGCCTCGGGCGTGGCGGCGCTGGCGTCGGTGGTGCGCAGCAGACCTCCCGAAACCATATTGACGGTGATGCCCTTGGGTCCGAGCTCGGCCGCCGCCGTCCGGGTCAGCGCGAGAAGCGCGGCCTTGGCGGCGGTGTAGTCGTGGTAGGGCACCACCGGGTTTTGCACCAGATTGGTCCCGATGTGGACGATGCGGCCAAAACCCGCCGCCTCCATGCCCGGGCTGACCGTCTGGATCATGTTCAAGGCTCCCTGAACCGCCGTATCGACCTGCGCCCGCAAGGCCTCGGCCGACAGCGTCGCGAGCGTGTCCCGCGCATCACCGTTGAAGCTGTAATCGGCCAAGGCGTTGTGCACCACGGTGGTCGGAGCTCCGAACACCTCGCCGACCAGCGCCACCATGGCGCCGACCGACGCCGCGTCACGCACGTCACCCTGCACCGCCACGGTGCGCGCACCGAGCTCAGCCGCCAACGCCTCGGCCGAGTCCCGGCTGCGGAAGTAGTTGATCGCAACGCGTGATCCCTCGCGCGCGAAAGCACGCGCGATGGCGGCCCCCAGGCCACGACCGGCGCCGGTCACCAAAACGATCTGTTCATCGAGCGGTAAAGACATGCGAAGTTCCTCGTATGAAAACGGGTCGCGCGACGGCGAGAACGATCGTCCCACGACCGGATCGAGTCGACGACGCTCCCCACGAGAAGCGCCGATGGGGTTGAAATATAGACGACGAATCGGACGACGCGTGGCCATCCGACCCGAGCCGCGGCGGTGTTCGCCATGGGAAGCAAAACCATCGGCCCAAAACAGGACCGCTATAGTACTATTTCGCCAGACGCGAAATGGCACTCGATGGCGGACAAGTCGAAGTCGCCGCCAGCCGCGCGTCATCACTACCCTCACACCATCATGGAGATTTCGATGCGCACACCGCGGCCCGCCCCCCTGGGACTTTCCGACCTGACTCGTGACGAGTGTCTGATCGTTTCCATCTCACGGGCGTGGCGTCTCGAACCGACTCACGCGGAAGCGGAGCAAAACATCGCTCGGCTGCTACGAAACGACCCGGTCTACCCGGCGCTCGACACCCTCTTCGCGGTCTTCCCACCGCTCTTCGCCAACGAACCGGTCGAAGCCGAAGGCTCCGATCTACTGTCCGCGAACGAGGAGACTTTGCTCGACCAGCTCTCCTCGGAAGCTCTCCACTGCCTGGACTACGCCGTGCACGCCTGTCGAACCGCGCTTAGGCAAGCGAACATCGAGCTGCGACCGCTCGGCATCATCGAGCGCTCGGGCCACGATCGCCTGGTGGACCGGATCGCCGAGAGCTACCGGATCGTCATGCACATGTCCTCCTGATTCGCGCCTGCGCGGATCGGCATCTTTCCCATCCAGGCCGCATGGCCTGTCATGTCTCGCATTCCATTTTGTAACGAGAGGAACTCATCGAATGAAGCTCGAACATCCGCTGGCCGTGTGGGTCTGCGCGTTCTCGCTCCTTCTGAGCTCGGCGGCTTTCGCCCAGACCGAGACCTCGGACGACACTGAGCCGTCCGACCCGACAGCCTCCGCGTCGGCGACCGCCGACAATGACGAAAATGATGAAGCCGCCGCAACGCCAGACCCGACCGAGATCTACGACGAGATCGTCGTGACCGGTGGTCTGATCGAAGATTCGCTCCAGAACACGCCCGAGAGCGTGGCGGTATGGAATTCGGATACGCTCACCGACGCCGGTGTCCGCGAGCTCCAGGACATCTTCAACCAAACCGCCAACGCGTACCAGATCAGCAACGGTGAAGGCTTCGGCATCCGCGGCATCAATCACTCCAGTGTCGGTACCGGCGGCACCGGCGAGCTGGGAAGCTATTACGTCGACGGTGTCGCGCTCACCGGGCTCGCCAAACGGATCGGCCCCCAGCAGCTGTGGGACGTCGAGCAGGTCGAGAT
>JBCDBH010000157.1:0-12956 GCA_039184055.1 Acidobacteriota bacterium | reverse complement strand
CCGTGGCAAGCTCGGCATGGTGCTCTTCTCGGGAGACGAGGTCGAAAAGAAGCTGTCGAGCTTGTCGGGTGGCGAGGCGACGCGTTTGGTGTTCGCCAAGCTCGGCATCGCCAAGCCGAATATCTTGGTGCTCGACGAGCCCACCAACCATCTCGACATCGAAGCCATCGAAGCGCTGGTCGCGGGCTTGCGCGACTTCGACGGCACGCTGATCTTCGTCTCGCACGATCGCTGGTTCGTGTCTCAGCTCGCCGATCGCATCATCGAGATCTCGGCGGATGGGATCAACGACTATCGTGGCACCTATGACGAGTACGTCGAACGATGTGGTGACGACCACCTCGACGTCGAGACCGCGGTGCTACGCGCCAAACGCGACAAGAAGAAACGGAGCAAAGGCGAGGACGCTCCCAAGAACAGCGCCGACGAGGCGGCACGCAAGAAGCGTCTCAAAGCAGCGAAAAAGGAGCGGGACGAGGTGACCGCCGACATCGAGAAGGCCGAAGCACGGGTCGACGCGATCAACGAGATGTTCTGCAATCCAGGCTTCTTCGACGACAACGATCCAAAAGAGATCCGGCGGCTCGAAACCGAGCAAAAGACTCTCGAGACCCGTATACAAGAGTTGATGGAAACCTGGGAAAACCTCGAAACCGAGCTCGCCGAGCTGGCGGACGTCGCCTGATGAGCTCGCCACCCACCGAGCCCGATCCGTTCGCCCCCTTCGACGAGATCGAGGAAATCGACGACGTCCCGAGCTCGAACACCGACGCTTTCAGTGACGATCTACCGCTCCACGAGCACGGTGAGCACGATTTCCCGCTCGCCGGCAACGTCTCGACTCCAGCCATCGATCGACCCGCGAACCGTGGCTTCCCGATCGTGCCGATCGTCGTCGTCACGCTGCTCGTCGCCATGGCGGCCGGCGTCGGCTGGTGGTGGGCGAGTCGCGATGTCGTCGAGCCCGAGGCCGAGGAGCCACCGATCGGATCCTACGCCCGGCCACCGGCGCCCGCTCCCGCCGAGCCCGAGCCACCACCACCCCCGGCTTTGGTGCTGCCGGCGCTCGACGAGAGTGACGAGGTCGTACGCCGTGAAACCCTCGCCCTGATCGACCACCCCACCGCCGCCGAGTGGCTGGCCCGTCCTGATCTGGTGCGCCGGTTCGTCGCCACGATCGACTCGGTGGCGCGGGGCGACAGCCCGCGTAAGATCGTCCCCTTTTTGGCACCCGAAGGGGGCTTTCGCGCCATCTCGCGTCCCGGAGCGAGCAGCGACACACGGGTCATCGACCCGTCGTCGTACAACCGCTACGACACGCTCGCAACGGTGGTCGGACGCGCCAATCCCGCCGCGGTGGCCTTTCTCTACCGTGGTCTATCACCGCTGCTCGACCAGGCCTATGGCGAAATCGCCCCGCCCGGCGCCAGCTTCGACGACCGCCTCCGCACGGCGATCGACGAGCTGCTCGCCGTACCGGTGCGGCGCGCGCCGATTCACGTCGTGCCTCATCCCAAAACCGCCAACACCTGGGCCTACGCCGATCCAGCCTTGGAATCCCTGACCCCGGCGCAACGCCATCTCTTGCGAATGGGCCCCGAAAACATCGAGCGGATCCAAGACCAATTGCGCAGTATTCGTGATCAGCTGGGAGACGACTGACCCACGCACCGCCCCGATTCTCTGTACACCCAGGAGGGAATGCGCGCCCAACTTTGCGAAATCTCTACAGAGAGGTTTATCCCTACCGGTCGGTAGGTGCTATACTCCCTCTCCGTTTCATGGGTCATCGCTCGTGTCGGATGTCGTGCTCACGGTGACGAGGGGACACACCAGAGCTGACATCCTCTTTCGAATCGGTACCACCGACGCCTGAAGCCGCCGCGACGGACCCACTTCGAGCTTCCCCAGCCTCGAGCTCTTGCGGAGGACTGGACAGTGATTCATCCACGGCGCGCGCTCATCTTCGAGCTTTTCAAGCTGTTCGACGTGGTGATCTTCATCATCGCCATCGTCTTGGCGACGCTCGCCTCGGCGAGCGGGCTCGACATCGAGGTGCTCGGCGCCGCGTTCATGGACAGCTGGGCCCTGCAGGTCAACTCGGCGATTTGGCTGGTCATCGTCTGGCATCTGATCCTGCGATCGTTCGGGCTCTATCAACGCGCACGGCGTCTCAAATCACGCTGGCAGGAAGCGAGTGAAGCCTTCAAGGCCGCTTCGCTGGGCAGCCTGGTCGCTTTCAACGCCGGTGTGTTGATCAAAGACGCATTCTTGCCGACCAGCGTGTCGTTCGATCGACTCCTCTTTGTCGTCGTCTTCTATCTCAGCGTACTGCTCGGCGCGGTCGGTGGTCGTTTGGCGATCCGTTCCTTTCTCGAACGCATGCGACTCCGTGGACGCAACCTGCGCTATGTGCTGATCGCCGGTACCAATCCGCGCGCGGCACGCTTCGCCAAGAAACTCGAATCTCGACCCGAGCTCGGCTACCGCGTGGTGGGTTTTGTCGACGAGCCCTGGGATGGCCTCGAAGCGTTCGAGAAGAGCGGCCACACGGTGGTCGCCAACTTCGACAATCTGAACGAATACCTGAGCGACAACGTGGTCGACGAGGTCGTGGTGGCGCTACCGTTCTCGACCTCCTACCAGCAATCGGCTCATATCGTGCGCGCCTGTGAAGAACAGGGCGTCACGATCCGCTTCGTCTCGCAGATCTTCGATCGCAGCATGGCGCGTGGCACCATCGAGGTCTTCGACGACAAGCCCGTCCTCACCCTCTATTCGACACCCATCGAAGCGTGGCCCCAGCTGCTCAAGAGCGGCTTCGATCGCGCCGTGTCGGCAACGCTCCTGCTGCTCTTGTCACCGCTTCTCCTGTCGGTGGCGGCGCTCATCAAGATCACCTCGCCGGGCCCGGTTTTCTTTGTCCAGGAACGGGTGGGTTACAACAAGCGCCGCTTCAAGCTGTACAAATTCCGCACCATGGTGGTCGACGCCGAGAAGAAGCTCGAGGAGCTCCAGCACCTCAACGAGGTCAGCGGCCCGGTCTTCAAGATCAAGAAAGACCCGCGCGTCACCCGGATCGGCCACATCCTGCGCAAAACGTCGATCGACGAGCTACCGCAATTGATCAACGTGCTCAAAGGCCACATGTCGCTGGTCGGGCCACGCCCCCTGCCACAACGCGACTACGAGGGTTTCGAGCAGGATTGGCATCGTCGCCGCTTCAGCGTGCGCCCGGGGATCACCTGTTTGTGGCAGGTCTCGGGACGGAGCGCCCTGCCCTTCGAGCAGTGGATGGAGCTCGACATGGCGTACATCGACAATTGGTCGCTGTGGCTCGATTTCAAGATCCTGCTTAAGACGATCCCGGTGGTGCTCGGCGCCGAAGAATTCAACGACTCACAGGTGCTCGAGCGACCGGTCGAGGTGATGGGTCTGCGTCGTCGGCAGTGGGCACAAAGCGGCGAGCACATGCCACCGGCCAACGTCGAGCAATTCAACTGAGCCGACGAGCGATCACGCCCTGATCGTCTCCTGACGCCCTCGCATACAATCGCCTCATGCCTATTCCCGCCATGAATGGCGTCTCGGTGCTGGTCACCGGTGGTGCCGGATTTATCGGATCTCATCTGGTCGACGCGCTCGTCGAGCGTGGCGGCAGAGTTCGTGTTCTGGACAATTTCGCCACCGGACTGGCGAGCAATCTCGACCATCTCGACGGCAAGATCGAGGTGATCGAGGGCGATATTCGCGACCTCGCCACCTGTCAGCGTGCCTGTGACGGTACCCGGGTGGTCTTTCATCAGGCCGCGCTCGGCTCGGTGCCCCGCTCGGTCAAAGACCCGGCGACCTCGATCGCGGTCAATGTCGGTGGCACCGCCAACATCTTCGCCGCGGCGCGTGACGCCGGCACCGCACGGGTCGTCTACGCCTCGTCGTCGAGCGTCTACGGCGATAGCCCGACCCTACCCAAAACGGAAGGCGACGAAGGCAAGCCGCTATCACCGTATGCGACCTCGAAATGGATGTGCGAAGAGCTCGCCGCGGTCTATGGGCTGAGCTACCCCGATCTCGTCTTCGTCGGGCTGCGCTATTTCAACGTCTACGGACCGCGCCAACGACCCGATGGTCCCTATGCCGCGGTGATTCCGAAATTCTTCGACGCCTATCGGCAAGGACAGGCGCCCAAGATCCACGGCGACGGGGAGCAGAGCCGCGATTTCACCTACGTGCTCGACGCGGTCCGCGCCAACCTGCTCGCGTCGGGCGCCGGTGACGACGCCTGTGGTCGCGCCTACAACGTCGCGGGCGGCCGACGCATCACCGTCAACGAGCTCGCCGCGCGGGTCCGCGAAGCCTCCGGGGGTGGCCACGAGCCCGAGCACGGCCCACCCCGACCCGGTGATGTCCGTCATTCGCTCGCCGACCTGAGCGCCAGCCAACGTCTTCTCGGCTACCAGCCCGAGACCGGTCTCGATGTCGGTATCGGACTCGCCGCCAACGCCTATTTGGGCCGATGACCGACGCTCGACCGCTCCGGATCGCTTTCATCGGCGCACGCGGAGTCGGCAACACCTATAGCGGGATCGAGACCTACTACGAAGAGGTCGGCTCACGGCTGGCGGCGCGTGGTCATCACGTCACCGCGTATTGCCGCACCCACTTCACGCCCGATGTCGAGACCTATCGCGGCATCCACGTCCGGCGTCTGCCGTCGCTACGGAGCAAGCACCTCGAGACGATCAGCCATAGCGTCCTGTCGCTGCTCGACTGTCTGCCCAGGCGATTCGATGTCGTGCAATTCCACGCCATCGGCTCGGCCCCGCTGGCGCTCCTTCCGAGGATCTTCGGCAAGAAAACCGTCGTTTCGGTACGTGGCCTCGACTGGCAACGCGGCAAATGGGGTGGCTTCGCTCGTCGCGTGCTGCAGCTCGGTGAATGGGCCTCGGCACGCGCGCCGAGCGCGACCTCGGTGGTCTCCGGCGTGCTGCAAGAGCACTACGCAACGACCCACGGTCGTCGTCCGGCGATGATCCCCAATGCCGTGCCGATTCCCGAGCGGGCACCGCTCGACCGGATCGCCAAGTTCGGCTTGCGCGAACGTGGCTATCTACTCTTCGCGGGTCGACTCTCCCCCGAGAAGCAGGTGCACGTCATCCTCGAAGCGCTGAAGCCACTTCACGACCAGGGCATCGGCACCGATATCGATCTCGCCATCGCCGGTGGTACCTCCTACTCCGAGGACTACATTCGCCAGATCCGCGACATGGCCTGGGATCGCGTCCACTTCCTCGGTCAGGTCGACCGAGCGACCATGAACGAGCTCTATAGCCACTGCCACGCCTACATCCTGCCGTCGGTGATGGAAGGCCTCTCGGTGGGTCTGCTCGAAGCCACCTCGTTCGGTTGCGCCATCCTCACCACCGACATTCCCGAAAACGTCGAAGTGGTCGGCGACGCCGCCCTCACCTTTCCGGTCGGCGATGTCGAGGCCTTGCGTGCCCATCTCCGAGCGGTGCTCGAGGATCCCGGCCACGCCGAGGATCTCCGTCGACGCGCGCTCGAGCGTGCCGAGGCACGACCAGATTGGGACGAGGTGACCGAGCTGACTGAAGCGCTCTACCTGGACCTGGTCGGCCGGGCTTCCGTCGCTCGCCCGTAGTCGAACCGTGAGCGGACTCTCCGACGTCAAACGCGTGGTCGGGGCGAGCGGCCTCTACGCCGCCGCGGCGTTTGCCCAGAAGGGCCTGGCCTTTCTGCTGCTGCCGGTCTACACCCGCTATATCCCGCCGGCGGAATACGGCGCGCTCGAGCTGCTCAACGCGTTGTCGGCGGTGCTTTTCGGTGTGCTGTTGCTCGGTCTGCCGTCGGCGATCACCAAGTGTTATCACCGCGACGCCGAATCAGACGAGGACAAACGCACCATCTTGGGCACGGCGGTGCTCATGGATCTGCCCGTGCTCGGCCTCGGCGTGGCCGCGCTGGCGTTTGCCGGGCATTGGCTGGGCGAGACGCTGATCGGCCTGCCCGATTCGGCGACGATGATCCGTCTGATGCTCTTCTCGGGCCTCATGCAGAGTCTGCTGACCCTGGCCTTGGCGAGCTTTCGCGCCCGTGAAAAGGCGGCGATCTACAGCGCCCTGAGCCTGGTGCAATTCGTGATCGCCGGCCTGCTCAACGTTACGCTGGTGGTGGTCTTCGAGCTCGGTGTGTTCGGTGTGCTGTGGGGCAATCTGATCGCCCAGGGTCTACTCGTGCCGGTGGCGTTCTTCCTGGCTCGCAATCAGCTTCGACTGGTGATCAATCGTCGCCTGGTGCGACCGATGTTGACCTTCGGCACGCTGTTGATCCCGGCGATGCTCGCCGGCTGGGTGACCGGGCTCTCGGATCGCTGGGTGCTCAAGGCGTTCCGCAGCCTCGAAGAGGTGGCCGTCTACGGGGTCGGCTACAAGGTCGGCATGGTGCTCCACATGGCGGTGGTGTGGCCGTTCCAGCTCGCCTGGCCAGCCTTTTCCTTTTCGATCAGCCGCCGCGAGGGCCACGAACACACCTACGCCACCACGCTCACCTGGCTGTGTGTCGTCACCACGCTCGGCGTGCTCGGCCTGTCGCTGCTCGCGCGGACGCTGCTGCCGGCAATGACCGCCGAGGGCTACGACGAGGCCTATCGCGTGGTGCCCCCGGTGGCGCTCGCCTACGCGCTCGGCGGCATCCACTACTGCATGGCGACCGGGGTGCACCTCGCCAAGCTCACCCGTTATCTGCCGATCTTCTCGACCATCGCGGCGGCGCTCAATCTCGGTCTCAACCTGATCGTCGTGCCACGGTTCGGCATGATGGGCGCGACCTGGTCGACGGTCGCGTCGTTCACCTTTCTCGCCGCCGCGACGTCGATCACCAGCGCCCGCTTTCACCCCGCGCCCTACGAATGGGGGCGACTCGTGCGGATCGCGATCGCCGGTGGCATCACCTACACGCTCGCCGTGACGCTCGAGCCCACGGCCGGGCTGTGGCTCACCAGCCTCTGGCATCTGGGTATGGCCCTACTCGTCTTCCCCGCCCTGCTCGGTATGATGGGTTTTCTTCGCGCCGATGAGATCGCCACCTTTGTCGACGCCGCCAAGCGGTTGCGAAACAAAGATTTGCCACGTGGAGACCAAACGTGACCGACACCGCGTACTCACAAACATCACAGCCTTCGACGTCGTCGACGCCTTCTGACGAGACGCGTTACACCAGCGCCGGGGTACGCGCCTCGTTGCTCGAGTATCTCCACGCGTGCCCGGTCTGTGGCGATCCCGAGATGCGGCACTATTCTCGCGTCCCGGCGCTCTTCGCCAAGGGTGAGTACATTCACTACGAGCACTGCTGTTCGTGCGACGTCGTGATGCGCAACCCGCGCGTGCCCCCCGACGAGCGCCTGGCGAAATACGAGGACAAGATCCTTCCCGACGCCGAGAAGGCGATCCGCCCCAAGCGGCAACGTCACTACCGCTTCATGATGCGGGCGCTCAAACGACACACGCAAGATATCGGTAAACGATTCTTCGATTTCGGCTGTGGCGCCGGTGGCTTCTTGCTCGCCGCCCGCGACGCCGGATTCGACGTGCACGGTCTCGAAATCAACCGCGACCTGGCGCATTTCGTCACCGACAAATACGGCATTCCGGTTCATCAAGGGCTGATCGACGACCCCGGCTTCGCCAACGAACGGTTCGACGTCATCGTCAGCCACATGGTCTTCGAGCACCTGCTCGATCCCAAGGCGACGCTGCACGATCTCCTCCCGCACCTCAACACGCCTGGCCTCTTGCTCATCGAAGTACCGAATCTCCTGGCGATCAAGGAGCAGATCAAACGCGGCTCGACGATGAACGACTCGCACCTCTTCTACTTCTCGGCACGGGGTCTGTCGCGTCTGCTCGAGGATGCCGGGCTTCGCGTGCTCGAGGTCCACGAAGGCTTGCGACCGTATCGCTTTCTCCCCAAGGGTGACGCCTTGCCCTACCCCTTGTTGCGCGCCGGCGAACGGGTCGCCGCGACGTTGCGTGTGCGGACCGCCCTTTCCGTCTTGGCGCGGCGCGACGCCTGACGACGAGAGCACGACATGCCTGGACTCTTTGGAATCGTCACGCGCACGCCCCGACCGCTCGACCGTGAGCGCGCCACCTCGACTCTCGACGCGATGGCGAACCGGCTGGCGCATGTCGGGGGTGAGACGGTCGAACGACGTCTCGATCTCGCACGCGGCGTCGCCGTCGCCCGGATCGGTATGCCCGGACTGCAGCCGGTGCCGTGGCCGCACGCGCAGGAGCCGGCGCCGCTCTTGGTGGACGGGGTGCTCTTGCCGCATGGCGCGCAACCCGAAACCGTGGTGCGTCAGCTCGACGATCGAAGCGACCCGCTCGACCTCGGGCCGCTCGACAGTCTCAAAGGGTTTTATGCGTCGATGTGGATCGGCCCCGGGGAAAAACGCCCGGTCGTGCTGGCCGCCGATCGACGTGCATCACGACCGCTCGTCTGGGCGCTCACCGACGATCTGCTGGTCTTCGCGCCCGAAGTCAAAGCGCTGCTCGCCCTACCCGGGATCGACCGTAGCTTCGATCCGGCGGCGGTCGGCATCTTCATGGCCTCGGGATTCGTGCTCGCGCACCAGACGCTCTTTCGCGGCGTGCAGCGGATCGAAGGCGGCACCGCGCTCGTGCTCGCCGACAACGAGCCGACGATCGAAAAGATCTGGACCTACCGGTGTCATACCGACGGCGATCCCTACGAGCAGCTCGAAGAGGAGCTCGCCGCCACCCTACGCCGGGTCGTCGAACGCAACTACGACGATCCATCGAGCGACATCGTCTTCTTGAGCGGTGGCCGTGACTCGCGGGTGATTCTCGGCAAAGCGAGCGAGATCGCACATGCACGTGAGGGGCAGGTACGCACGGTCACCTGGGGCGCCGATCCCGGTTCCGACGATAGCGACGTCGCCGTCGCCCAGCGGCTCGCCGCCCACACCGGCAGCGAGCATCGCTTCTTTCCGCGTCAGCTCGACGACTACGCCCGTCACGCCACCACCCTCACCTGGATTCTCGATGGCCTCAGCGACATCGGCGCGTTTCACGGCTGGGAATGGGTGATCATGCAAGAACTGGTCAAGACCGGGGCCAAAAGAGTGCTGCGTGGCGATCAGGTCTTCAGCCGTGGACGCAATATGTCGAGCCCCGAGTTCGCCATCCTGCGGATGTGTATCCGTTCGGCCAGCCAACCCGCCGGGCTCGACAGCGCCTTTCGCGCCGAGCACCGCGGCGCCACGCAGGCCGCCTCCGACGCCGAGCTCGCCCGCCTCGCCGCCGCCTACACCGGTCGCGAGGCCAACAACGTCGGCGACGAGGTCTACATCCGGCATCGGCTCCAGGGGTATCTCAACACCGCCGTCTACTTCAAAACTCTGATTCTCGACCACCGCAACCCGTTGCTCGACGAAGACGTGCTCGACCTCCACGAGCGGATCTCGGTCGCCGACCGTCACGACCAGAAGCTCTTTCGCGCCGCCGCCGGCCGCGCTTTTCCCGAGCTCTGGAACCTCCCCTTCGCGGCGACCCACAACCTCGAGAGCTTTGGCGCCCTGCTCGCCACCAACACCCCGGTGCGCGACCACGTCGCGCGTCAGCTCGACGACACCACCAGCCCGGTCTGGGATCTGCTCGATCGCCAAGCCCTGCGCGCGCGTCTCGACGCCATGCAATCCACCCCGGGCCGGCGGAAGCTGCGCGACCTCGCCTTTACGCGATTCAAAGTCACCACCCGTGACCTGGTGGCGAAAATCCCCCGGCTCGATACCAAGATCCGCAACACCTACCTACGCCGGCTCAACCGCCCGCACGAAATGCTGCTGCGCGCGGTGGTGCTCAAACAGGTGGCCGATCTCTACCAGGCCTCCGACGCGTCGATGGCGAGCTTCGAGAGCTACCTCGCCAGCTAGCGATTGACGTCTTATAACGTTTTCAAATACTCCACGAGAGCCCAGCGGTCTTCCTCGCTCAGATCGGTTCCGAAGACGTGTCCGCTGTTGGCGCTGCCGTTGGCGGTGGTGTCGAAGACGAAGATCGGATCGTCGGTCTCGGTGACATAGCCGACTTTCTTCGGATCGTAGTTGCGATCACCCAAAGCGAAGGTGGTCGGACGCTGGTCGGGCGGTAGCAGGAGATCGTGGAGGTTGGGCACCGAGCCGTTGTGCAGGTAGGGCGCGGTGGACCACACGCCGTCGAGCCGTCGCGCGATGTATTTGCCGGTGCCACGCCATTCGGGCGGGTAGTTGTACTCGTGCTCGCGGGCTTCTTCGGGTGAGATGTCGGAGATTTCGAAGGCGACCGCTTCGATCTTCTTGACCGCCCGAGGAATCGCCACCCAAAAGTCTTCATCACCTTGCGGCCGGAGGAAATTCTCGGCGCGATTGGGATCGGTACCGATCGCATCGAGGGTGAAGAGCTGACCCTGCCAGGCGGCATGACAGTCGGCACACGATACGGTGGCTCCCGCCATGGCCGATCCCCCCATGGCCGATCCCGACGGAACGGTCATCTTGCGATGGAAGAGCTCGTCGCCCCGCGCCGCCAAATCCTGATCGATCGTGCCGAGAATATCTTCGGGCCACGCTGGGCTGGTGAGCTTGGCGAGCATGTCTTCGAGCACCCAGATACGACGTGGCAACAAGGTCGATTGATGCGTATCGGCGTCGACGAACGCCCCCAGAGCGACGGCCTGGGCGATGTCGCGCTCCATCACCGAGTTGGTGTTGCCATCGGCGTGGTACCACCCGTATTCGCGGGCGTAGTAGAGGTGGGGAATGCTGGTCGGCGCGGTGAGCTCGGTCGGGGTCCGAAAGAGCAGGTTGCGGATGATGCCCCAGGGGTCGTCGCGACCGGGCCCGGGTTTGGGCGAGGTCTCGATGGCGTAGATCGCGCGGATGGCGAGCTGGAGACGATTCTCGAGCAAAGCCCGGTATTTGGCGACGAAATCATAGAGATCGCGAATGTGGCCGAAGGCTTCGGTGGCGCCAAACGCTTCCTGGGCGGTGAGCTCGGCGGCTTCCTGCTCAGGCTCCGATTCACCACGCAGGATCGCGCCGAACGACTCGCCCATCTCGAACGCGATCGGATCCGCCGACTCCATGGTCGGATCGCTCATCCTCTCGGCCTTTTGCTCGAGAAACGCCCGCGTATCGTCGTCGAGCGCGCCGTTGAAGGTCTGGGTGCCGTCGGCCTCGGGTGGCTCGAGGCGCACCAGACGCGACACGAAGAGCAGCGCCTGGACGGGATCGGCGAGCGTCGCGATGACCGAATCCTTCACCGCCACCCCAAACGCTTCGATATTGGCCATATTGGGTGCCCCGTCGATACGCATCGAGGCCCCTTGATAATCGATCTGCCCGGTATGACAGCCGGAGCAATTCACCCCGACATAGTCCAAATCGAGCAGGTCGAATTCGGGTACGTTGATCGCCCATCCCACCGGCAAACCATAGGGATTCTCGGCGCTCACCGCGCTGGGCAAAAAGCCATAGCGATCCATCCCTTCGATAAAAGGCTTACCGGTGTGCACGTCGTTGAGCGCACGCAGAATCGCCACCGGAAAAAGATCGCTGCCTTCCGACGTCCATCGCCACGCCGCACGCTCCGCCTCGGTGAGCCCGACATCGAGCTCGATGAGCCCCGCAGGTGGTGGCGTCGGCTCGGGATCGTACGGACGACATCCCAAAAAAGGAAGCAAGACAAGCACCACTGCAACGGCTCGATAGAAAGAATAGCTGCCATGGAGCTCGAGAAAGTGCGCGGCGCGTTTCATAGAAGAACCTCCGGCTTCGTACCCATGTGGTCGATACATGTTTCGGATCGCACTTGATCATACCGCTTTGACAAGGCATCCATCCATGAGGACGCAAACTTCGAAACGTCACAATGCGCTCATGTTACGCTTCTTTCAATGTCTTTCTATCAATACCAATGCAGCAGCACGATCGAGCTACATTCCATGGGCGTCAATCGTCGCGGGGAGCTTTTCTACACTGTTTGTTTCATTCCTGATTCACTCCGCCGCGAATTGCCATTGAAACAATATCCTCGTTTACGTATCGACGGAGAAATACACGGCATACCGATCGAGGCCGCCTTACAGCCCGCCAAAGGCCGCTGGTATGTGCTTATCTCGCAGGCGTTTATGAAAGAACACGAGCTGAGTCTGGGCGATGAGGTCGAGATATGGTTCAACATCGCCGACCAGGACTTTGTGGATGTGCCAGACGAGCTACGGGAAGCCATCGACAAGAGTGAGACTGCACAAGAAAAATGGGCATCATTGACCGCGGGGAAAAAGCGCGGCTACGCGGCACAAGTCGCCGCCGCCAAGCGCCAATCCACCCGACTCGCTCGCGCCGAGAAAATGATCGGCTTCATGCTCGCAAACAAGAACGCGGGCGGTAGACCGTTTTAGCCCGCATGTCTCACCAGCCCGTCGGCTACGGCGCGTAAATGCACGTCATCTCTGGGCGTGCTCGCTCTTCGCTCCCTCGACGTACATCGAGAGGCCTACTTCCGAGGTGATACCGCCTCGTCGATGAACGTCACCAGATCGGCCTTGAGCTTGGCGTGATCGACCTCGCGCACGTACATCATGTGACCGGCTTCGTAGTTCTCGATCGTCACGTTGCCACGGAGCTCGGGGGCGAGACCGAGCTTGGCAACGGTGTTTTCGCAATCGAAGTAGGGGGTGGCGAAATCGTAATAGCCACAGAGAAAAACGACCCGTAGATCCGGGTTCTTACGAATCGCGATCCGGAGCTCGTCGGTCATGTTGACGTATTGGTTTTGGTGCGAGCTGTAGTCCCACGGGTGTACCGACCACTCGAGCGGTCGGTACACGAGATCGGTTTCATAACCGAGATCACGACGCAGATAGTCGTTCAT
>JBCDBH010000156.1:0-13087 GCA_039184055.1 Acidobacteriota bacterium | reverse complement strand
CGGGATAGGGGCCACCGAACATGTAGCGCCAGATCATCTCGTCGGGGTCGTAGGCGGGGCTCTGATCGTCCCACGGGCTGCCGTTGCTGGCGGCGTGGAGGGCCACGGCGTCGCGGGCGAAGCTGACTGGACGCAGCAGGAAGTCGCCGTGCTCGAGACGCTCGGGAAAGGGCGGGATGATCGAGGCGTGAGCGGCGCGATTCATGACGTCATCGCCGAGGACGTCATGACCTAAATCATCGTCGCGCATCACGATTCAGCTCACGATCCGCACGGCGACGAAGGTGACGTCGTCGCCCGGGTCTTCGCCGCGGGTGTGCTCGTGGACGCTGGCCGCCAGGGCGTCGACGATTTCGGACGCGCTGGCTCCGTCAGCCGCGGCGGCGGCGAAGGCGAGACGGACGTCTTCGTAGCCGAGCACGTTGCCGTCGCAGTCGACGAGCTCGGGAAAGCCGTCGCTGAGCAGGAGGATGACGTCGCCGATCTGGAGATCGATCCGCTCGGTGCGGTAGTCGCTCGCCAGCCCACCGAGGGGCATGCCGGGCAGCAACACTTCGTCGACCTGGCCCTCGCGATGGATGAGCACGGGTGGCATGCCGGCGCTGGCGACGAAGAGTGTCCGGGGCTCGAGTCGGGCGAGGGTGAAGGCCATGGTCATACGACCGAGGTCCATCCGTCGCACGACCTGATGAGCGTCACGCAGAAAGCTGGCGGGCTCGGTGTCGACGTTCCAGGCCGAGAACAGGCTCTTGAGCGCGGTGACCATGGTGCCGGCGCGCGCGCCATGTCCGGTGGCGTCGCCGATCGCGGCCACCAGGGAGCCATCGCTGGCGGTACGGAAGTCGTAGTAGTCGCCTCCCACCTCGGCGGCGGTCGACATGTGCACGGCGATTTCGAACGCCGGATGATCGGGCAGGGTGCGTGGCAGGAGGGAGAGCTGGAAGGTACGCGCCTGTTCGAGCTCGGCGCTTTTGCGACTGTATTCGGCTTCGAGCAGACGCCGCTCGGTCTCCTGCGTTACCAGCTGATCTTGGTGCGTGGCGAGATCGCCCGCCATCCTGTTGAAGGCGCCAGCGAGCATTGCGGCTTCCCGACACGAGCGATCGGTGCTCACCGGGGTTTCGAGATCGCCAGCGGCGATTCGATCGGCGTGCACGGTGAGGGTCTCGAAATCTCGCGACACGCGACGGGAGATGGGCAGGATGCCGATCAGCGCGAGGGCGACCAGACCGATGCCGGCGATGGCGTTGCGCACCGCGTTTTGCCGCACCGCGGTCATGGTGTCGCCGATCGGCTGGGCGATGCCGAAGACGACACCGCAGTTCTTGTCCTCGGCGGTGACGATCACCCACTCGTCGAGCACGGTCTCGTGTCGTTCAGGGGGCGCGCATTCGATGCTCGGATCAGTGTCGGGGGAACGGGGGTCGAGCGGCAAGCCGGCGAGACGCTCGGCGTCGGCAGGATCGGTGACGCGGAGCTCGCCATCCCGATCGAGCGCGAAGGGAATCTCGTCACCACGTCGCGGGATCGACGCGAGCACGTTGTCGACCACGGCGTCGAAGTCGACCAGGGGCTGGAGCTTGGCGATCCGTTCGCCGTCACGCTCGATGGCGACATCGAGATTGAGCGCCTCGAGTCGTTTTTAAAAAGCCTCTTGCGCTCTGAACATATCCGTTTAGGCGTGTGACTGCTGCTCTTCCCGGGCGAGATCGCGTCGCATGTCGGCGAGCGCGCGCTCCATCTCGACCCGCGCTTCTTCATCGGCGGCGGCGAGCCCTTTGGCGATTTCAGATTCGATCTGCGCCTTGATCTCGGGGCTATCGAGAAACTCGCTGACCTTGGAAAGGATCTTGCCCGACGCACCGACCAAGCCCAGCCATTCGGCGCCTTCGATCTCGCCGAGCTCATCGAGCGCATCGGCGCTGGCCCCGAGCGCGTCACCCGCGGCCCCGAGACTCTCGGGAACGAAGATGGTCAGAGAGTCGCGGAGCCTACCCATATCGTCACGGGGCACCGTGCCGAACGGGGAACGTGGGCTCTCTGGCGCTTCGGGCGCATCGGGATAGTCGGGCGGGTCGGGAAAGTCGGACGACGCGAACTCGTCGAACTCGCCAGCATCGAGATCTTCCACCTCGAGCTCGGTGGGATCGATCCGGACCCCGGATACGAAAGCGGTGTCGTCACCGAGCTGACGGGCGAGACGCTCACCGAGCATGTCGCGATCGTAGCCGAGCGAGTCGTCGAAGCTACCGGCGAAACCACGCAGACGGGCAGCGAGACGGTCCTCGATCTCGGCGAGACGACCGTTCATCTCTTCGGTGAGGACCGAGGCTTCGGCTTCGGCGGCAGCACGCACGGTGGCCACCGAGGTCAGGTAGTTGTAGACCACCAGCGCGGTGAGCGGAAGCACCGCGAGCAGGAAAAAGGCGAGAACGAGCTGGTTGCGAATCTTCATCGAGGTAGGGCCACCTTTGCCCTCGACTCAATACGTCGAAAGGGCCGACGAGTTTTCTCGTCGGCCGTCGATAGGTGAGCCTTATTCGCTGACCGGATCGGGCGTGGTGTACACCGACGCGGGCAGGGAATCGAAGACAGCGATATCACCGATCGAGGCGACGCGGCCGCTTTCGAGGTTGGTGCGGGTCGAGGCCAGCTTGAGCGCGCCGTAGGTCTCCCAATCGGTCCAGGTCCACACGCTGCGCTCGCGATCGGCTTCCCAGCTCTCGAGGTGGAAGGCCCAACGCGCCATCATGCCGCTGGCCCGATCGACCCAGGCCCAATAGCGATCACCCGGGGTGAGGCCGACCTTTTCGAAGCTGAGCTCGACGATGTCGTAGGTGACGCCGTCGATCTCCTCTTCGCCGCTGTAGCTGAGGTTGACCCCCGGGTCGAGCAGCTTGAAGGGAAACATCAGCCAGTAGACGTCATTGATCCAGGCGCCATAGGCCTGATCGAGCTGGGTTTTCAGGGCGTCACCGGTGACCGCTTCGCCGTTGAGCCAAGCCTTGCCGTCGCGGCTATCGATGTTGTGCAGCACGACGTAGGTATCGCCGTCACGGGTCTGCCCCTCCAGGCGGTGATCGCCGGTCTGGCGATCCCAATGGTGGGTGCGAAAGCCAAAGAAGTTGAAGCGGATGTGGCGGGTGGCGTCGAGCCCGGCCTGACCGCCCAGCGCCTCGAGGGCGTTCTCGGCGATGGTCACGGCGCGTGGTTCGCGACGCTCGTCGGCGTCGGCCGGCAGGGCGAGCAAGCCACAGCCGACAATCAACATCAAACTCAAGAGAGATCGTTGCATGGTCCAAGTCTCCTCACATGAAAAAGCGGAGCCAGCAAGGCCCGGCGCCGCGATGATACGCTCCCACGTCTGATCGGACGTCTAAGGGGAGGACTTATGGGTGATTCGTCGTTCGATTACCAAGGGATGATTCAAGAGGCTTTGCGCGATGTCGTGCGGATGGCCTTGGAGCAAGTGGCCGCGAGTGGCCTACCGGGTGAGCACCATTTTTACATCGCCTTCGATACCCGGGTGCCCGGCGTGCGTTTGCCTCCGTGGCTGCACCAACAATACCCGGAGACGATGACGGTTGTGCTCCAACATCAGTTCTGGGATCTGGTGGTGGACCACGAAGCGTTCAGCGTGACCCTCACCTTTGGTGGCAAGCGTACCTCGTTGACCGTGCCGTGGATCGCCGTGGTCGGTTTCAACGATCCGGCGGTGAGCTTTGGCTTGCACTTCCAATCGCCGCTCGAGCGTGACGCCGAGCCCGAGGCAGTGGCTGAAGACGCCGAGCCGGCCGAGGACGAGCCTCAGCGCGACGCCGAGATCATTTCGCTCGACGCCTTCCGGCGCAAGTCATGACTCGGCGCAAGTCATGACAATCGAAAGCCCGTGACCGTCTCGCGCACGGCGTCGTAGACGGCGGGATCGATCTCCGACGGGACGCGACAGACAAAGACATAGAACGCACGTGGGGTCTGCACCACGTCGAGCACCAAACGCCCGCCACCACCCCGTTCGGCGAGCCGAATCACCACGTGACGCGTCGGCAGCCCGTCGACGGTCTCGGTCTTGTCGTCACGCTCGACCTTGGAACCACCGGGACGTCGCAAGATCTCCTCGACCTTGCTCAGCCGGCGCGCCGTACAGGTGACCTCGACGCCACCGAGTCGGAACGCGAACACCGACGCCGGACGCGCCGACACCACCACCGGTTCGGCTTCGGCGGGGATTTCGATCCGACAGCCGTGACGATCGTTGATCAGCTTGCGGCCCTCGATCCGAAAGCCCGTGCTCATCGCACCGCCGCGGCCACCGCTGGTGAAGATCCGCCCCAACCACTCTTGACATTGCTTGCCAGCCCGCGCCACGGCGCCGATCGGTTTGAGCAGGCTGAGCATCAGCCAGCGCTTGCGTCGCGTGCGTTCGAGCTCTTGGAGCACCGCCGGCTGAATCTCGACCGTTCCGGTCACCGCTTCGATGGTGCCCCCGGGGCCGGGTGACCAGCGGGTGATCCGCGCCTGGTGCAGGTCGACCTCGAGCGGGTCGACGGCCGTGCGATGGACAAACACCAGATGTTCGGTGCGCCAGCCGTCGGGCTCGGGCACCGTGCCGTGCTCGAGCTCCCCGTAGCCGGCGTTGGCGCCTTCGAGGTCGAGCAAGCGACAGAGCTCGGCAAACGCCTGCTCATTGTCGGCGAGATTGCCAAGACGACCGATCGCGGCGCCGGTCGTCGCGTCGAGACCGAACCGAGACGCGAGCGTTTCGGCGGTGCCGTGCGGCCGATTCTGACGTCCGATCGAGATATCCGGGTGCGAGACGTAAAAGTCTGGATCCGAGCTGAACGTGCCGGCGAAGCGCCCGCCGTCGAGCACATCCCAGCCCCACACCTCGCTATCCCACAGCCACAGCGAAAGCAGCGGCGCCTCGAGCGTGCCGAGCTCGTGAAGCACACGCTTCTGCTCTTCGTGCTCGCTGTAGCAGACCACTGTCCATTTGCCATTGGTGCGAAGAAACACACCTCGATCCCACACCGGATCGAGATCGAAAAGCGCCGGCCCATCGTGAAGCTCGAAGCCACGATGCGCCAGCCATCGCTCGAGAGCCGTCAAAACGGCGCGGCGCTGGTCTCCAGGAAGCGAAACACTGTCGTAAAAAACGCCCATGGGCCGGCGCATTGTACTCGATGCAGCCGCACCCGAGGAAAGACGAATCGGGAAGAAGTGAGAGATCGTCGCAAAGCGGCAGACTCGGGTACCACTCGAGACAGGGTACCGAGCAACCTCCAACGGATGATGAGGCGGGAAAGCGTGCACCAGATCCGGGAAGCGCAGCGAAGAGCGAACGGAGGCGTACTCGAGTACGTCGAGTGAGCGAGGAGCGAGCAAGCCCGGAGATGGTGTGCGATCTCCCACTAAGACCACACCCCTGGAGTCAAAACGGCCGCAATCCTCTGCGGCTGCCGCACCCCCTGACTCCGCAACCATTGATCCGCGGTCTCGACCCATTGCACGCCCTCACGACCGCCGAGCAGCTGCCCGCGGCGACGACGCACCAACATCCGGTGCAGGGTCATCTCACACTCTCCGAACGCCGTCTCGGCTTTGTCGAGCGCCTCGCGGGCACGTTCGGTCCGTCCTTCGACCGAGGCGACTCCGGCTTCGACCACCGAGGCCAAGGCCTGGGCCCACGGTGAATCGGTGCCCCGCAACCGACGCGCGTCGCGTTCGGCCGACGACAGGGCCCGCTCGACCAGCGCGCTCTCACCCGGCCCGGCTTCGGTGGCGGTGGCCACCGCCGCGCGGGCGCGCAAATCGTAGGATTGCACCAGCACCAGGGGCATGCGCTGGATCAACGAGCGCGTCAGGGGCTGCCAGGCATCGCGTAGACGACGCCAGGCGGCGGCGGCTTCACCGCGATAGAGATCGATTTGAGTCCGCGCCAGGAGATGACCGAAGTGCTGGTAGTGAAAGCCTTTTTGCGACCAGCTGGCGATCGCCTCATCGACCGCCTCGAGCGCGTCGAGCGGCTCGTCGTCGGCCAGGCGACGCCACACCGCGGCCCAACATTCGAGGTAGAGCGCCAGGTAGCGATCGCCCCGCTCTCGCGCCAGGGCGAGCAAGGCGGGCAGCCGCTCGAAGAGCTCACGCCACCGGCCGAGATTCCAACCGGTGAGCACGAGGAAGTGGATGGTGGTGTCGAGCTCCCAGGTGGTGGCCTCGTTGGTGTCGCCGAACAGGGCCTCGGCGGTCTCGAGTCGGGTGTGCGCCTCGCTCCACTCCCCCCGGGCACAATGCCGCATACCGGTAGCGAGCTCGGTGAGACTGGCGGCGTAGGTGCTTTGCGCCTGGCTGGCGAGACTCGCGGCACGGGCCGTCGCCGCGTCGGCATCACCGCCTTCGAAGGTGCCGAAGAAGATCTCCATCGCGAAGGCACGCGCCACGCGTGACTCCTCCCCGGATTCGAGCGCCAGGTACAGATGACGAGCATGGAAGGTGGCGGCGTGGAGCAGATCGACCAGACACAGACCGATTTCCGCCGACCAACACGCGTCGATCCGTCTGAGGAGCTCGGGATCGCAATCCATCGGCCGACGCGGGGTGAAATCGAAGCCACGGAACGCGAGCCGGCTGCGCAGCCACCACAGCCGCAAGAGAGTGCGCGCAGGACGCCAGCGCAACGACATGCCGGTGCTCGCCAAGACGTCGTGCAGCACCTCCATACCCTGATCGATATGACCACTGATCAAGAGCTGCTCGGCCGCCCGGCGACGCATCTCGTGCGCCGACTCGTCGACGCCACGTTGCGCCGCGTCGAGGTAAACCTCGGCGGCTTCACGGCTATGACCGGCATGCGCCAGGGCCGAGCCGAGCTGGGCTCGCAGCCGTTGCGCATGGCTCGCCACCGGCTCGAGCTCGAGCGCCAGGCGATAGAGCCGCGCCGCGCGCGCGAAGGCGAACGCCTCCTCGGCTCGTGCCGCCGCCGAAGTGATGTAGCCCCGGGCACGTTCCATGTCTTCGGTGCCCTGGAAGTGAACCGCCAGGGTCTCGGCGTCGGCATGACCGGTCGACTCGAGCGCGACCGCCAGGCGACGATGACAATCACGCAGAGCGCGTGAATCGAGCTCGTCGAGCACCGCGGCACGAATACGATCGTGCATCAGCTCGACCTCGTCCCGTCCGTCGTTGCCGATCGTGCGTCGTAGCAGCCGGTCGCTGTGCAGGCGATCGATCAGCAGCGACACGCCGCCCTGCCCCGCAAGCTCGGCGGCTTGACGCGCCACCTCGACCTCGACCGGCTTGCCGGCCACCGCCACCACCTCGAGCAAGCGCCGCGCCGCCACGGGTAGAGGCTCGAGACGCGCTTTGATCACGTCGCGCAATCGAGCGCTGGTCAGCTCCTCGCCGTGCTCGACCGACCATTCGGTGAGCTCGGTCAGGAAGAGCGGTGAGCCCGCCGCCTCGTCGACGATCTGATCGATCTCGACCGTTTCGACCCCGTCGGCCAGCTTGACCACCAAAAGACGCGCATCGTCGACCGAAAGCGGCCCGGCTTCGATCTCACGCACATCGGCCCCGCGCCCACGAAGCGACGCGCGATGCTCAGAAAGGGCGCGGAGAAACGGACTGGTGCGTCGCTCGGCGCTGCGATAGCAGCCGATCAGCAAGAGCGCCGGCGGATACGGTGGACGGAGCAGCTCTTCGAAGAGGCCAAAGCTATCGACGTCACCCCAGTGGAGGTCGTCGACGAAGAGCACCAACGGCCGATGATTGGCCAGCCGCGATAGGAGGTCGCGCAAGGCACCGATCGCCCGGCGACGAAGCGTTCGAGGATCGCGAATCGGTGACGACGGGCCCGCCGCCGCCGCCGCCACCGCTGGGACGCGACGCAGCACCGGGAACAGCCGCACCAGGGCATGGATGTGGCTCGGAAGCAGCTCGTCGAGCCGGTCCTCGGTCATCCAGCGCAGCTCACGCGAAAGGGCGTCGATCAGGCTGTCGAGCGCCTTGTAGGGCACCGATTCCTGACGATGACAACGCCCGGCGAGCACGGTCACCGGCTCGCCATCCTCCTCGAGCACCCGCAAGAACCTGTGCACGAGCGTCGTCTTGCCCATCCCCGCGCCGCCGTGGATAAAGACCGATACCGCCTCGCGTCGACTGTCGAAAAGCGCGTGTTCGAGCGCCGAAATCTCCGACCGCCGACCGACGAAGGCAGGCACGAGCGGCGCGGGCAGCCGAGGCAGCTCACCGCCATCCGCGCTGGCCAAGAGCTCGATGACAGCCTCACCGCTCGGTCGCGCGCCGGCACTCGGCTGGAGCAAACCGTTGCACACGCGGAGAAGATCGCGTGGTGTGTCGGGCAGGCGCTGTTCGAGACGCTCGCCGATTCCGGCGCGTTTCGCCTCGATCAGCTCGATCAACGAACCGGTGAACGGCAGCTCACCGAGCATCGCCTCGTAGAGCAGCACCCCGACGCTGAACCAGTCACTCGCCGGTAGGAATTGGCCGTCGGTGAGCTCGGGCGCCATATACATCGGCGTGCCCACCATCTGATGCGTTTCGGTTTCCTCGGCATGGAAGCTCTTGAGCTCGGCCACCAGACCGAAGTCGAGCAGCACGACGCGATCCGTGCCACGCTCCAAAAGCACATTCGGTGGCTTGATATCGCGATGCAGCTTGCCGTGACGATGAAGCGCGAAGAGCCCTTGCGCGAGCTGTAGCACCACCGAGCGCACCCGATCGAAATCAGCCGGCTCCCCGGGATCGAGGCCAGCACGCAACGACTCGATCACATCCTCGCCGTCGATCAGCTCCATCACCAGAATCCACTGACCGTCCGATGTGTGCAGCAGCTCGTGAAAGGTGATCAGGTTCGGATGGCGGAGATCCGCGAGCGAACGAAAGCCCTTCTTGAATCGATAGAGCGCGTCGGCTTCGGCGTGGCGCAACACCTTGAGCGCCACCAGCGCATCGTGACCCCGGTCATACGCCTCATAGACCACCCCAAACGCACCCGCACCCAGACGCCGCTGAATCAAAAAGCGGTCCGAGCCCGAAAATGCCGGTGGCTCCAACTCCACCGCAGGTGTCGATGAACGCGAATCGACCAAGCTCATACTCCCCACGAGCACCTCCAACATAGGATACTCACTTGTACGCCCAAACTACGCCAGAAGTTCCCGTTCGGCGCAGTGAGTCGGGTAAGACAGATGCTCAGGAGAAAAGGCGCAAAAAAAGGACGCGCGTGCTCAGTCCACCGTCGAGCTCCAGGCGGTCGTATCACCACTCTCGAAACCGTCGCCGAAAATCGCCAGATCGAGCGACGCGCGCTGCGGCGGAATCACCACCGGCCGAATGCCATCGTCTATGGTGACCAAAAAGATATCCGTACCGCTACCGCCATTGCCGGTCAGCGACACCTCGTACGTCCCATCGCCCTGATCCACCACCGCGCCAATACCCGAATAACCCGCGCTCCCCGGAGCGTGCTCGACCGTCACCGTCGCGCCACCGAAACCGAGCGCCAATCCGCGCCAATCGACAAGCTCGAGCGTCAGAAGACGATCGTCGCCATCCGGCGCGAATGTCACCGTCGACTGCACCGCATCCGGCCGATTCTCGAGATCCATGCGCCACGTATCGAAAAGCCCTCGGAGCTGAATCACCGGATCCACATCCCCCGTCGACTGATTCGCCACGTTCAGGTCCAGGTAATAGTCCCCATCCGCACAGCCGCTGGCGTTGCAAGTCGGATCATCCGTATCGCCAAAGCGCGCCAACAGCACAAAGCCCACATCCGCCGCCTTCGTGAACGACATCGGTGGCGCGCCACAACCCGTCGGATTCGCCGGCGAACACGAACACCGTCCGTCACCGCCCATCGCCCGCGCCGCTTCCATCGAGGCCATCAACTTCTCCGGCAGATCCCCCGCCGTATTGATCAACGCCAGCTCCGCCTCCGTCAGGACCGGCTCCCCCGTCAGAATATTGCCCTGAATCGCGTAATGAACATTGCCAAACGAACCCGTCACCCCATCCGAAAAGGCAAACGTCGTCGCGCCACTAAACGTCCCGCTATCCCCCGCAACACGGGCGACACCATTCTGATGAAACGCACTCCCCGAGATCGCTTCCAGCTGCGCAATGATCTCCGCGCTCGTCAGCCCGTTGTTAAAGCCATTCACCATCGTCTGACGTCGGACGCCACTGCCGTCCACCTGAGACTGCGCCGCACCGCCACCGACACCGACCACGATCGCGGGCAGAAACGCCTTCAGATCGATATTCGTCACGCACGTCGCCGAGGCCACACCGACCTCTTGCGTTTCCGTATCGACCGCGACGATCGACCAGGTGGCAAAGGCTGGGGTTGCGAGGACGGCGAGGGCAAGAAGAAAGACGACGCGGCGCATGATGGGAACCTCCTGCCAGCAGCATAGCAGCGGCAGGGCACACTGGCTGAGGTGACGCCGATGACTCACGAACAGACCGAGATCACCATCTGCGCAAACCTCAGTCGTCGCACAGATCATCTCAGGAGGGCAGCTCATCAGCTTCTCGCCTGACGACTGACAGGTTGAGATGAGCGAATTCAGGCCGGTTTACGGACCGGCCTTTCTTCCTACTACGGCTCCTGCGTGCCTCTGCTCCAGTTATCTTCTATATCGGCTGCTGTGTTTAAGGCGTTTTTCTCCCGGCGTTTCAGCTTCAAGGTAGACCATCAAGAAGTGCCTTCTGCTCACGCCGTTTTAGCTCCAGTGTTCGTTGGATCTCGGCCTGGTGGTCTCTAGCGCTCTGAAGCTGCTCTTGTACCTCGGAATCCTCAGAACCCAGCTCCTTACCAAGAGCTTTTAGATGATCCTCGTGAAGTAGTTCAGTATTCTTCCGACAGTGCCGCCTCGCTACCGCCAGAATAGCGCAGGCGGCCACCTGGTCTCCGAGGTAGAGTTTTTTGTGCAAAAGAAGAACTCAACCAGGAGAACCACATGGCCACCACGAGAGAGCGGACCAAGACCGAGACGCCGACGACGCTGACCGACAGCGGCGCAAACTGTCCGTACTCGAGCTCGCCGCTGAGTTGGGCAACGTCTCGAAAGCCTGTGAAGTCATAGGCTACCACCGACACCTTCTACGAGATCCGCAGAGCTTTCCAGACGGGTAGCGTTAGCGCGTTGCTCGAGAAGAAACGTGGTCCCAAAGGCCCGCATCCGAACCGTGTCGCCACGGAGGTCGAGGACGCGATCCTGGCCTTCTGCCTCGAGCGACCCACCTACGGCACGTAGCGTGTGGCCAATGAGCTGCGTCTGCGTACCGTGCAGGTGAGTCCGAGTCCGTCAGACGTACGCAACGTCTGGCTTCGACACGAGCTGGAGACCCGTCACAAGCGGCTTCTACGACTCGAACGAGAGAGCTTCGACGAAGCCTTCGTCCTCAGCGACGAGCAGATCGCCTTGCTCGAGAAGCACTCCCTCGAGTTTCGCTGTCGCCACGTCGAATCCTCACGACCCGGCAAGCTCCTCAACCAAGACACCTTCTACTGGGGCACCCTCAAGGGCGTTGGCAAGATCTACGTCCAGGTCGTCGTCGACGTCTTTTGTTCACTCGCCTTCGCCAAGGTCTACACCCCCAAGATGCCCGACACCGCCTGTGATCTCCTCTACGACCGTGTCCTGCCCTTCTACGATGCGATCGGTGCCGAGGTCGGAGCGATCCTCACCGACAACGGACGCGAGTTCTGTGGCCGCCCGGAGCGCCACCACTACGAGCTCTTACTCGCTCTCTTCGACATCGAGCACCGCACCACCAAGATCCGATCGCCACGCACCAACGGCTTCGTCGATTGCATGAACCGTACGCTTCTCGACGAGTGATTCCGCGTTAATGGACGCACGACTTGGTACGAGACACCTGAACAGCTCCAAGCCGATCTCGATCGATTCATCGACTTCTACAACCTAGAACGCACCCACCAGGGCTACCGCCTACGAGGACGAACACCCGCACAGGCACTCGACATCGACCACCTACCCTCGTTCACTGGAATCTCTACCAGCGAGAAACGCGCAGCCTGACCGACCACCTACAACGGAGACCAGACTGTCGGTCAAATACTGAACTTGTACAACCCTGGCCGACGCGCACCGACGCTAGGATGGTGCTTCTTTGCGTTCATCGAGGGCTTCTACAATCCGAGACGTCGACACTCGGCGCTCAACTACGACAGCCCTTTCGACTTCGAGCGGAGATGGCATCAACGCAACAGCAGTACATCCGAAGTCGTTCTCGAGGGCGTGGGTTCACAAGCTCGAGCGTTGTGGAGGGGACGAAAGCCCTAAACTATCCACCGAAACAGAGTAGCTACAGAGTAAACTAGGTCCCAACGCCAAAGGCAACTTGGCAAGGCTGTCCGCGTTCTCTGGGCAAGGTCAAGATCGCTATCACTATTTCCGGTCTGATTCCCGATCCCTCGCTACAACTACCCTCGAGCGAGCCTCTCTTGAATTTCGACTGTACCGCCTGAGGATCAGTCCTGGAAAGAGAGAGAACCAGCCGTCGACATGAAGAAAGTCCTCTACAACCCCATACAGAGGACCATGCTATAATCCACATTAATGGTGGATACTATGAGAGTCTTCATAAGTTGGTCTGGACAGACTAGTCGATCTATCGCAAACGCACTTCATGACTGGCTACCCTTGGTCTTGCAAACAATAGAGCCATGGATGTCTGATTCCAATATTCTCGCGGGCCAACAGTGGTGGGACACTCTCGATACTGAACTAGGTCAGACGGATTTCGGCATCGTCTGCCTAACACCTGACAATCTTGATAGCCGATGGCTCCACTACGAGGCTGGCGCATTGAGCAGGTCAGTAAGCCGCCCTCGACTTGTACCATTTCTCTACAGATTAACACCAGAAGATATCCAGGGGCCACTTTCAATATCTAAGAGGCAGATCGCTCGTTTGTTTTTCCAAATTTTTTGATCACCCTGTTTAGGAATTATCGTTATAATACCCCTCTTTTGAGGAACGAAAAATAGTCCATGTTCTTTCACTTCTCTAATATAACACGCGCACTGGAGGGG
>JBCDBH010000155.1:0-13320 GCA_039184055.1 Acidobacteriota bacterium | reverse complement strand
TCGGTGAGGGCGACGGTCGAGCCATCACGGTTGGTAAAGGTGAACTCGGGGACCGATCCATAGATCGGCAGCCCGTTCGATGCCTGCTGGAGGCGTGACAACGCGACCAGCATCGACCCGATCGCGATGACGGCGAGGATGACCAGAATGAGCCAAGGAAAGCGTCTTTGATTCACGGGCGGACGTCTTTTTTCACGGTTCGTGGGTCACCACAACAAGAAAATGGCTCGATCGACCAGCATCAAGACCAGCGACAGCGGCAGGTAGAACACCGACATGAGCACCAGGCTACGCGCCGTGCGTGGGGTCGAGCGGATACCGAAACGTGCCGTATAGCCCAAATAGAGCAGGCCGAGGATCAGTGCGCCGATCAGATAGATCGGACCCGAGTGACCGAGCAGCGTGGGCAGCAAGGACACCGGGATCAGCGCCGCCGCCCACAGAATCGCTTGCCGCGCGGTGATGCCGTCACGCAGCTCGCCGACCGGCAACATCGGAAAGCCACCGCGGGCGTAATCCTCGCGGTAGAGCCAGGCGATGGCGAGAAAGTGCGGCATTTGCCACAGGAAGAGAATGCCGAACAAGGCCCAGGCGATCGGCTGGAGCTCGCCACCGACCGCCGCGGTCGCGCCCATCATCGGTGGCGTGGCGCCGGGTACCGCGCCGACGATGGTGGCCAGCGAGCTGAAGCGCTTGAGCGGTGTGTACACCAGCACGTACGCCATCAGGGTCAGCACGCCGATCACGGTGGTGAGCGGATCGGTCCACAGCCACAAGACGGCCGTACCGGCCAAGGCCAGCGCGAAGCCGAACGCGGTGGCGGTGGCGACATCGATGCGACCGGCCGGGATCGGGCGCTTGGCGGTACGGCGCATGCGCGCGTCGTGGTGACGCTCGACGACTTGATTGAGCACCGAGGCGCCGCTCGCGAGGAGCGCGGTGCCGGCGAGACAGGCGATCAGCGCCACCGTGTTGATGTTGAGCGACGTGGCGAGAAAAAAGCCGATCGCCGCCGTGACCACCACCATGAAGGTGATGCTCGGTTTGGTCAGCGCGATCAGGTCACGGCCACGACTGGTGGGAGCGGTGGTGGCGGGAAGCGTGAGAGGCGGTGACGACACGGGCAAGGAATCCGAATAAGAGGTGGAAGCGGACGATGGGGCCGAGCATCGACGCGAGCTCGGAAGATGATCCACTCGCCAAGAGAAATGGCGCGATCGGCGGTGAAGCGAATTTTCACCTCGCCGGAAGGCGATTCTAGCATCGCCTTGGACGGCGTGCGCGGCGCGCCACATTGACAGCCATCCCGTCCCACCTGTAGCTTTGATCCGTATTGCCTCCCATCGGCCTTATCCGGGCCAATTCGGGATCGACCGCCGATCGGTTGTTTTTTCTTCGGGGACTTCACAACAGCATCAGGAGCGACGTATGCGCGAAGCTTGGATTATCGACGCCGTCCGCACGCCACGGGGCCGCGGACGCAAGGACAAGGGCGCGCTGTCCGGTGTCCATCCTCAGGAGCTCCTCGCTCAGACCTTGCGCGGGCTGGCCGACCGTACCGAGATCGAACGTGCCGACGTCGAAGACGTGGTGATCGGATGCGTCAGCCAGGCGGGTGAACAGGGAGCGAATATCGCTCGCAACGCGGTGCTGGCCGCCGATTGGCCGCTCGAGGTCACCGGTGTCACCTTGAATCGTTTTTGCGGTTCGGGTGCGCAAGCCACCAATTTCGCCGCCATGGGTGTGATGTCCGGGCAGCAGGATCTGGTGGTCGCCGGGGGCGTCGAGAGCATGTCGCGCGTGCCGATGATGTCGGACGGCGCCGGGCTCGACGGCAACAACCTCCACCTGCGGGAAAAGGTTCGCCAGGTGCCCCAGGGCATCAGCGCCGATCTCATCGCCACGCTCGAAGGCTTTTCGCGTCGCGATGTCGATACCTACGCCGCCGAATCCCAACGTCGCGCCGGTGTGGCGATCGAAGAAGGCCGCTTCGCCAAAAGCCTGTTGTCGGTCGTCGACCCGACCACTGGTGAGGTGGTGTTGGAGCACGACGAGCATCCGCGCCCGGGCACCTCGGCCGACAACCTCGGTCAGCTCGACGCGGTGTTCACCAAGCTCGGCGCCAGCCCCGCCGAAGGCACCGATCAGACCTACGATCAAATCGCGCTGGCGCGCTACCCCGAAGCCGGCGACGCGATCAAGCACGTGCACACCGCCGGCAACTCGAGCGGTATCGTCGACGGCGCGGCGGCGGTCCTGGTGGCCGCTTCGGATTACGCTCAGGCTCATGGCCTCGAGCCACGGGCGCGGATTCGCGCCGTGGCGACCGCTGGCGCCGAGCCGCTGATCATGCTCACCGCGCCGGCGCCGGCGTCGGCCAAAGCGCTCGACAAAGCCGGTATGAAGGCCTCCGACGTCGACCTGTGGGAGATCAACGAAGCGTTCGCGGCGATTCCGCTCCAGACCATGCGCAAGCTCGGTATCGACCACGAGCGCGTCAACGTCAACGGCGGCGCCATCGCGCTCGGTCACCCGCTCGGCGCGACCGGCGCGGTGTTGATCGGCACCCTGGTCGACGAGCTCGAACGACGCGATCTCGGGGTCGGCGTGGTCACGTTGTGTATCGGTGGCGGTATGGGTATCGCCACGGTCATCGAGCGTTTGTAAGCTAGAAAGCCAACCACGAGCCGTCATGAGAACGACACTGGCAATCCGACGCGAGGACAAGAATCGTTGGGAGCGGCGCACGCCGCTGGTCCCGGCCGATGTCCGTCGACTGGTCGACGAGGGTCTGCGTGTGCTGGTCGAGCCGTCCGATCTGCGGATTTACGACGACGCGTCCTACCGTGCCGCTGGCGCTGAGCTGACCGACGATCTTTCACCGGCCGACGTGGTCTTCGCGGTCAAGGAAATCCCCGCCGAGCGGATTCATCCCGACAAGACCTACGCCTTCTTCGCGCACGTGATCAAAGGCCAAGAGCACAACATGCCGTTGCTCCGTCACCTGCTCGATCAGCGTGCCACCCTGGTCGACTACGAGCTGATCACCGACGACCGGGGTCGTCGACTGGTGCTGTTCGGCCGTGAGGCCGGTCAAGCCGGCATGATCGACGCCCTCGCGCTGCTCGGCAAACGGTGGGCGCACGAAGGCCTCGACACGCCGCTCACCGAGCTCGACGCGGCCTATACCTACAGCGATCGCGCCGCCGCCGAGGCGCATCTCGACACGATCGCCGCGACCTGGCGTCGACAGCCACCCCAGCTCGACGCGGCGGCGCCTTTTGTCGTGGCGATCGCCGGTCGGGGCAACGCCGGTCAGGGCGCCGAGCAGATTCTCGACCGCCTGCCGGTCGAAGAGATCGCGCCGGCCGATCTGCCGACGCTCGCCACGCGTGCCGCCGGGGTCACCGACCGCATCTTCAAGGTGGTGTTGCGGCGTGAGCATCTCTTCCGGCCGACCGCGGGTGGCGCGTACGACGCCGCCGAATACAGCCAGCATCCCGACCGCTACACTGGCGCCCTGGTCGATCTGCTGCCTCACATCACGGTGTTGATGAGCTGTATTTTCTGGGCGCCCGAATACCCGCGTCTCTTCACCCGCGCCGACGCTCGCCAGCTGTGGCAAAGCGGGGCGCGCAAGCTCCGGCTGATCGGCGACGTCACCTGTGACATCGACGGCGCCTTCGAGACCACCTATCGCGCCACGTCGCCCGACGCACCGGCCTATGTCTTCGATCCCGAGCACGACACGTTTCGCGACGATGTCGATGCTTCCGGGATCCTGATCCTGGCGGTCGACAACCTGCCGTGCGAGCTGCCGCGTGACGCCTCGGATCAATTCAGTCGCGCCCTGTCGCCGTTCGTGCCCGCTCTGGTGCGCGCCGACTATCAGCAACCCTACGAGGCGCTCGGCTTGCCCGCCGAAGTCCAGCGCGCCTTGATTACCCATCGCGGTGACTTGGCGCCCGACCACGCGCACCTCGCGCAGGCGATGGCCGACGCGTTAGGCTGATTGCATCGATGCCGACTCCCGACACAGCACCACGATTCCCGTCCGCGGTGGGCGAATTGCTCGACAGTCTGCGGGTCGGAATCGTCGTGCTCGATGCGTCGGGACGGGTGGTGTGGCTCAACCGGATGCTCGAGACTTATCTCGCCGTCGATCGCGGCGGCCTGCTCGGCGACACCATGAGCACCGTGGTGCGCGACGCGCTCCAACATGCCTTCGCGCATCCGGTCGAGCTCGCCGAGACCCTGCTGGCGAGCTACGAGACGGGGACCTACGGTGCCGGTAGTGAGCACGAGGTGCTCGCCGACGATCGGCGCGAGGCGCGCCGGTTGGCGTATTGGAGCCAGCCGGTGGAAAGCGGCGCGCTCGCCGGCGGCCGTATCGAGACCTTCTACGACATTACCGAGCGGGTCGAAGCGGAAGAGCAGATCGGCGCGCTCAAGGGCTTTTACGAAAAGCTACTCGAAAACTTGCCGCTCGACGTGGTGGTGGTCGACGGCGATTTGCGTTGCCTCTACGCCAATCCGTCGGCGGTGCCCGATGTCGCCACGCGTGAGTGGCTGGTCGGCAAGACGTCGGTCGAATACGGCGAGCGCAAGGGCTATAGCGAGGACGTTAAGAAGCGTCGCAACGAGGCGCTCGAAGCGGCGGCGAGCGGCGACCCGGTGCATTTCGAAGAGACCCTGCCGACCGACGACGGCGACCGTCATTTCTTACGGTCGGTGGTACCGGTGCGTGACGACGACGGCGCGGTGGTCCAGCTGCTTTCCTACGGTGTCGACATCACCGGCCGGCGCCGCGCGGAAGCGGCGCAGAGCCGCAGCGAAGCGCGCTACAAAGAGCTCTTCGACCTGATCAAGGACATCGCCTACATCAGCACGCCGGATGGTCGATTGCTCGACATCAATCCCGCCGGGCTCGAGCTCTTCGGCTACGACAGCATCGAGGACATGCGCAACCTCGACCTCGCCCATGATCTCTATCTCGATCCGTGGGAGCGCGCCCAGCTCAGTCAGCGCGTGCAGCGTCATGGCTACGTCAAAGACATGGTCTTGCGACTGCGGCGGCGCGACGGCTCGCTGCTCACCGTTGAGGCGACGGTGTCGGCGCTCCATGGTGACGACGGCGAGCTCCAGGCGTTTCTCGGCATCCTGCGCGATGTCACCAGTCAGCGTCAGCTCGAGGAGCAGCTGCGTCAGGCGCAGAAGATGGACGCGGTGACCCGCCTCGCCGGTCGGCTGTCACACGATTTCAACAACCTGCTCACCGCGATCAACGGCTATAGCGATCTCATCCTGCACCAGACCCCGGCGGGCGAGCCGGCGCGGGCGTGGGCCGAGCAGATCCGCAACGCCGGTCGCCGCGCCGCCGAGCTCACTGGGCATCTGCTCACCCTCAGCCGACCGCGTGGCGCGACGCCGATGCCGGTCAACATCAATCCGCTGATCGCCCAGCTCGAGCCGCTCTTGATGCGCATGGTCGGTGAGCGTGTGCTGCTCCGGACCCAGCTGGCGCCGGATCTCGGCATGGTGCGGGTCGACGGCGGGCGGATGGAGCAGGCGCTCATCAACCTGACCCTCAACGCCCACGAGGCGATGCCCGACGGCGGGCGTTTGACCATCGAGACCCGGATGGTCGATCTCGACGAACGCAACGCCGCCAATCAGGTCGGGCTGCGCGCCGGCGCGCATCTCTGTCTCGAGGTCCGCGACGACGGCGTCGGCATCGATCCCGAGGATCAACCGCGGATCTTCGAGCCCTTCTTCACCACCAAAGAAGCCGGCGCCGGGCTCGGCTTGGCGACCGTGTACAGCATCGTGCGTCAGGCCGAGGGGCAGATCGAGGTCGATAGCGAGCCCGATATCGGCACCACCGTACGCATCTACCTGCCACAGATCGACCCCGCGCACACCGTGCCCGAGCCGTTGCCACGACCGGTGACCGACACGCGTGGTGACGAGGCGATCCTGGTGGTGGAAGACGAAGCGGCGGTGCGACGGCTGCTCGTCGAGCTGCTCGACGAACGTGGCTACCGCGTGCAGCAGGCCGGTAGTGGATCCGAAGCGCTCGAATTGCTCGAAGGTCATCAGGGCACCATCGATCTTCTGTTGAGCGATGTCGTCATGCCCGGGATGAGCGGCCCGGCGCTCGCCGATCGCCTGGTCGCCGAGCGACCCGGTTTGCGCGTGCTCTATATTTCCGGCTACGCCGACAGCGTCGCCCTGCCACGCGACCATCCCGATCGCGAATTGCTACAAAAACCGTTCAATCCCGAAGCCCTGCTCCGTAAGGTGCGTGAGGTGCTCGACCGCCCGGCCGAGGGTGCCCTGCACGTCTGATTCCGCCGCTTCCCGACGCATTTGTGAACCGCGCTGGCCGGTTCGTCGGCACATCCTCGGAAGTTACTGATAACCTTTCGCGACAAATCAAGGACTGGCGACTTTTTGGTGGCCCGGTCGAGGAGGTGTCGCGGGTGTGCGTGTAAGGCGCTTTCAGCTACTGCTCTTTGGAGCGCTCGTAGTATTTTCGACGCTCTTTGTTGCCATGCCCTGGCAAGGCAACGGTCTCTTTGCTCAAACCACGCCAACCAGCGATCAAGCCACTGAATCCGCGGACGATCCCGCCGGTGATGCCCATGCCGGAGACGATCACGCTGACGACGCCCATGCCGACGACGCCCACGCCGATGGCGATCACGCCACGGAGGGTCACGGTGACGATCACGAAGAAGGTGATCATGGCGGTGGCCATGGTGGGGGTCACGCCGATCCGTTCATCCCTATTTTGCTCGGCTTGGCGTGGATCGTTCTCGCCGCGCTTGCCGGTCGTCACATCGCCACCCGCTTCGGTCAGCCGTCGGTGCTCGGCGAGCTCTTGTTCGGTGTTTTGCTGGGCAATCTGCTCTATTTCGCCGGTTTTCCGCTCGGCGTCTTGGTCATGCACCTCGATGCGGTCACCGACATCACCCAAGAGATCTGGCATACCGACACCAGCGTCAACACGGCGGCGGCGACCGTCTTCACCGCCGAAGAGCTCGAAGAAGGCGGACCGGGAGCCCGTGTTCTCGAGGTGATGACCGCGCCCGACGGCTGGCGTTGGGTCTTTTTGGCGCTCGGCGCCTGGATCTTCTCCAATCTCGGGGTGATCCTGCTGCTCTTCATGGTCGGGCTCGAATCCGATATCGACGAGATGAAGCAGGTCGGGGTGAGCTCCTTGGGGGTGGCGATTCTGGGCATCATCGTGCCCTATGGGCTCGGCTATGGCTTCTCGGCCTGGCTGTTGCCCGACAAACCCGAAACGGTACACATCTTCATCGCCGCGACGCTGTGCGCCACCAGTGTCGGCATCACCGCGCGGGTGTTCAAAGACCTGCGCAAGCTCCACACCGACGAAGCCCGGGTCATCCTGGGTGCGGCGGTGATCGACGACGTTCTCGGTCTGATCATTCTCGCCGTCGTCGTCGGCATCGTCGCCACCGGCTCGATCGACATGATGGAAGTCGGTCGTATCTCGCTCCTGTCGCTGATCTTTCTCGGTGGCGTGGCGGTGCTCGGTGACAAGATTGCCCGTCTGACCGCGCGCATCGTCGGCTCCCTCGATCGCTATCACGGCAAATTGCTGATGCCGCTGTGCCTCGCCTTTCTGATGTCGTGGGCCGCCAACCAGATCGAGCTGGCGTCGATCGTCGGCGCGTTCGCCGCCGGTCTGATCCTCGACGACGACTACTTCCGCGAGGCCTTTGGTGACAACAAGCCACCGGTGCCCAAAGAAGACGAGTCGGGACACGGGCACGGCGAGCACGAAACCGACGTATCGATCTACGAGCTCGTGGCGCCTCTCGAGGCGATCTTCGCGCCCGTCTTCTTCGTGCTCATGGGGATGCAGGTCAACCTCGCCACCTTTGGTGAGATTCAGACCCTGGGCTTGGCCGCCGCGCTCACCGGCGCCGCGATCGTCGGCAAGCTGATCGCCGGTCTACCGGCCAAGGGGCTCGATCGCTTGTCGATCGGTCTCGGCATGGTGCCACGTGGCGAGGTCGGCTTGATCTTCGCCTCGGTGGGCAAAGGGCTCGGCGTGGTCACCGACTCGGTGTTCTCGGCGGTGGTGATCATGGTCATCGTCACCACGCTGATCACCCCGATCGGTCTCAAATGGTCACTGGCTCGTGCCGAGGCCCGTCAGACAGCGGCCGGTTGAGGACCTGTGCCCATAGCCAACGACGCGCCTTGCGCCACAGGGTATTGCGAAAGCGCTCACGGAAAAATCCGAAATGGCCGATCTTACGCGCTTCGACATCGGCGGGGCGCAGGTGTCGGTGGCGGCGGTGCGTGGCGCTGGTGAAGAACTCCACCAGCGTCGCGACGCTCTTTTCCGGAGCGTAGGTATCGTCGCTAAAACTGAGCGCCAGCAACGACCCGCCAAAGAGATCGAAGGTTTGCGCCAGCGGCACCCCGGCGAAATCGACCATGAAATGACGATTGCGACACCACGCGGCCCATTGCCGCGCCACCTGCGGCGGTAGATCCTCACCCATGCCGAGCAGACGGCTCGGATAGCGCCCCGCGACCTTCACCGCCGCGGGCAGGAACAGGTGCCAGAACAAGCCCAGAAGCCAGCGTCGTGGCCACGGCCACAGCCGGTAGTAGCCACATTGCGCCCCGACACAGCACGCCGCCCGCACTCGCGCCACCTCGTCGGTAAGCCCGAGCAACTGACCGCCAACGCTGTGTCCGACCGTCACCACCGTGTGATCGGGGTAGGTGGCGTAAATCCACTGCAGCATCCCGGTGAGATCGAGCCGTCCCCAATCCGCCATCGTCGCGGTCATCGCCGACAGCGGCCCATCGGGTCGTGAATCACCGATTCCTCGGTAATCCCACGTCAGCGTGTGCATCCCCGAGCCCGCGAGATGCCGCGCGAACGCCCGGTAATAGCCACGCTTCACACCGGTCGCCCCATTGATCAACGCAATCGGCGGCTTCGCGTCCCCCGTGCCGACAACCGCCGGTGGAAACGACGTCACGGCGAGCGGGTACCCGTCGACAGCGGGGATCGTGATCTCATTTGGCATAGCCGGCGATTCTTGCAAATAAAATAACCGAAGGCGAACCGCTCTGAGGAGCGCCTCCAAAGCCACTTCCCCCGGAGAACCCCCGTGTCACGAGCCCAGATGGCGTTGGTCCGACAGATTCTCGATGCCGGCATCGATCTCGAAACCGCCTCCCTCGAGAAGGTTCGGCGGTCCTTCGACCGTCTCATGCAGCTCTTCGGCGGTCTCGACGTCGACACCCAGCCGGTCGAGCTCCCCGGTGTCGACTCCACCCCTCTCCAAGCCGAGTGGGTGGGCGACCCGAGCGCCAGCTCGACCGTGCTCTACCTCCACGGCGGCGGCTACGTCATCGGCTCGCCACGGAGCCATCGCGCCCTGGCCTCGCGTCTCGCCACCGCCGCCGAGGCGCGTGTGCTCCTGCTCGACTATCGTCTGGCGCCCGAGCATCCCTTGCCGGCGGCGAGCGACGACGCCTTCACCGCCTACCGCTGGTTGCTCGACCAGGGAGACGGTCCGCTGGCGGTGGCCGGCGACTCGGCGGGTGGCGCGCTCACCCTCTTGCTCGGTACGCGTGTGGTCGCCGCCGATCTGCCACGACCGAAAGCGCTGGCGGTCTTCTCACCGTGGGCCGACTTCGAAGCGCACACCCCGTCGCTGCTCACCGCCAACGATCCGCTGCTCGACCGCGACGATCTGCTCCGTATGGCCGGTGAAGCGCTCGCCGGCCAGAGCCCGCGTGATCCGGCGCTCACGCCGCTCTACGCCGATCTCACCGACTTACCCCCTGTGCTGATTCAAGTCGGCGGTGACGACGGCCTGCTCGACGACAGCTACGACCTCGCCGCACGTCTAGCCGCCGCGGGAGTCGATGCAACCGTCGACACCTGGCCCTACATGATCCACGTCTGGCATCTCTTTGCCGGTCGGCTCGACGAAGGCGCACGCGCCCTACGCCAAGCCGGTGTCTGGCTCAAGAATCATCTAGAGAACTGATCAGCTCGAGGTTTCGTCCTCGGAAGGTGACTCGGTTTCCGAGCTCGATTCGACGGCGCTTCGATCCTGCTCACGCAGAAACACGAGCAAATCGGCGGCGCTTGCCTCCGCCGCTTCCTCGGCGGGGAGATGACCGATCTCCGGATAGACGATGCTCCGCGCATTGGGGAGATCGTCGACAAAGCGTTCGGCCATCGACGGATCGATCCATGTATCTTCCTCGCCCCACAGGACCAGCGTCGGTTGCTCGATCTCGGGAATCCGGCTCCACCGTTCCGGATCGCGTGGCAGCCCGCTGCGGTTGGTCAGCGCGTCACGTTTGCCTTCGCGGAGCAAGAGCTCCCAATGGCGATCGATCATCTCCTGGGTAACCAGACGGTCGTCGTAGAAGACGTCGAAAAGCGCCGTCTCCACCAGGCCACGCGGCGTGACGTTGCGGGTCAGACGACGAATCCACGATACGTCGCCGAGCTGGAGCACCGGCTCACCGGGACGTGGCGGATAACCCGCCGCGCTCACCAGCACCAGGCTCCGCACCCGCTCGGGATGATCGAGGGCAAAACGCCAGGCGAGATAGCCCCCGAACGAGCTGCCGGCGAGATCGACCTGCTCGATGCCGAGATGGTCGAGAAAGGCGTCGAGAAAGCGCACATAGCGCGAGATCCGGTAATCACCGTCGGCGATCGGCCCGGTGAGACCGAACGCGGGCAGATCGAGACGGACCAGCCGTCGATCATCATCCAGCTCCGCAACCCAGCCGTCCCACGTGTGGAGCGACGAAGCGAGACCGTGGAGCATCACGAGGGGTGTGCCCTTGCGGAGGCCCTGGTCACGGTAGTGCACCTGCGCGCCATCGATCTCCTCGAATCGAGAGTTCTCATCGGCCCAGCGCGCGGCCAGCTCCTCGACCGAGCGATCCGGTTCCATGGCTTGGAAAACAAACGCGACATTGACCGCGATCAGCAAAACCACCAGCAGCAGAACGAGCTTGCGAATCATGTCGGCCAATTTACAGCATGGTTACCGAAACCTGGGAGCCTGTGCCGTATCAAAAGGTGCCGTCTTTTCGCCTTTTGCCCATGGAGGAGTCTCGTATGCGCGTCTCGTCTCAGAACCTCGTGTTCGGTCGCCGTCAACATAGCTGACGGCAGCATCGCCTGGGGCCCGACCCGCAACGCGGCAAAACTCCGCGCCCTCGTCTTCGCCGACGGCAACCTCATCTTCCGCTACCCAAACGGCGTCGTCGTCCTTCGTGAGCAAGACAAGCTCTACGTCTACGATTTGCGTAAGAAGAGTTGACGACAATCCAGGAACCGAGTGAGCGATTCAGCGCGACTCGGTTCCGTCCTTCGTACCGAGGAGGCGCGCGCAGCATCGACATGGGCTGCACCGGTTACCGACTAGACGTGTATTTTTCCCTCCGTCAGATACCTCGTACATAGGACATAGGGAGTTTTTCTGACGTCGATGCACCGCGTGCATCAAGAAATTTGATCTTCCGCGTGATCGATGTACGCGGCACATCCAAGACAAAAAAGTACCCGTCTCCGGTGTACCGCGTACATCAGCGGGAAAAACATGCCTGTCTCCTATGTACCGCGTACATCAGCGGCAAAAAAGTGTCCGAGAGCCATGTACCTGGTTTGGGATCGGATTTGTACCGACGAATCCGGCGAAGAAGCCTCGTTCTACTGACGACTCACCGGGCACCGGGCAGAGGCGGCGAGTCGACCACGCGTTGCAGAATCGCGGCGAAGTCGGCGAGATCGAGCTCGAGGTGATCGGTGGACGAGAAGACGGTGAGAAGCGGTCGGCCATCGACGAGCGAAACATCGGCGATCACCCTCCCGTCCCCTACGATTTCGACATAGTCCCGATCATCTCGCGCATCGAAGATGCCTTGCAGCTCCAGTGTTTTGATCTTGGCCATGGCTCTCGGTGATGGTGTCGTGGTCGAGACTCATAGTGTGCCACGTCGATTCGCCCGACCTTCGTGCTCGCTACGTCGCCGAAGGTCTTCGATGCTCATCGGTGACACGGCTCGATCACCAAGCTCTGCGAGCATGGCGAGATCGCGCGTTTGTCGGCCGAGCTCGGCCTTCTGGATCCAATCCTCACGGCGGCTGGCGGGCTCGGGTCGCAAGGGCGACCGCGACGCGAGCATTCCCCGTTCGTCGTACCTTCAACGTGCCGATCCATGCCGTCAAGAGCCCCGCTTTTCGTGCTCGTGCGGTCGCTCGCCTTTTCAAGTATCGCCGACTCACAAGGGAACGATAGAGGCTGGATCGGCCAGGGGAGAGGCATGTGAGACAGCCGTCGTCGCGCTGGAAGGCATGTCGAGCGTATGAGCTACGGTCCGGATCCATGGCCGGATAGGCCGAAGCTCGTCATACTCTCGAATCGTGTTCCAGGGACCCGACAGCGAGAAATCGAGACTACGCTCGACATGACGAAGACATGCTCGAATCGCCGCGACTCGAGGAATGGTAAGCGGCGTGATCATCTTGGGCCATCTGGGCGCTATCGACTGCGCAAATAAGACTCGAATCGAGACAGCTCACGTGCGTGATTCTGTGCTTGGTGGAGAAACCGAGCAATTTCGATGTTGTCGTCTAGAACACGGTAGACGATACGGTGACTTTCGTAGAGAGCGAGCCTGATCGTTGATCCAGACCGCCATGGAGGTGCCAGGGTTGGAAATTCAGCGAGCTGCTCGAGGCGTTTTCGTAGACCTCGAAGATAGATCTCGGCTTGTGACTCGCTCCAGCGATCAACAGTGAATTCGTGGATCAGCTCGAGATCCCTTTCCGCTTCGGAGAGAAGGACAATACGCTTCGCCACCTAGCTTCGCTCGCCGCGCAAGCGAGGTGACCGCCATCCGGGAGGCACGGCCGAGCTGTCGTCGATTGGAGCATGTCGGTACTCGCCGCGAAGGATTCGTTCCCAATCGTCGTTACCCAGCTCGATCCGTGGCAAGGAAGCATCGAACCACCTGGTCATCGTCGCCTCCAGCCGAGTGCCGAGGTCTTCGAGCTCGGCCGTGAGCCGCGATTCGCTTTCCAGGCTTGCCAAGAGAGCCCGAACAAGAGAGGCGCGTTCTTTGGTCGATAGGCGAAGGGCGAGTTGTTCGACTTCGGTTCGAGTCATGATGAGATTCTCTCATAGGTAGTTTTGCGAAAGCGCTCGGAGCTCGTGCTGCCTGTGACCAAGCAGTTCAAACGTCGATCGGTACGTGAGACAGGGCAAAACCTCCCGTAGAATCCAGCCG
>JBCDBH010000154.1:0-13349 GCA_039184055.1 Acidobacteriota bacterium | reverse complement strand
TGGTCGCCATCAATAAACTGAGCACGATCGCCGCGGCCACCGAGGCGGTGATCACCTGAAAGACCGACAGACGGAAATCGTAGAGCGCCTCGAGAATCCCCAACGTCGAGCGTGAGACCAGAACGGCGCCGATGACTTCGTCGCCGCTGGTGATCGGCAGCGCGCTGTAGAGAATCAACGAACGGGTGGTGGGCGAGGGGCGGATCGCGCCACCGTAACGGCCGTCGAGCGCCAGCGCGAGCTCGGGGCTTTCCAATCGTCCTTCACTGGAGATCAGGGTGCTCGGCCGCGGCGGTGCGTCGGAGGCACGGTCCACCCCAAAAATGAACGAATAGCCTCGATAGAGCAGGGTGCCGAGCTGGTAGAGCCTCCGGCTGCGCACCTCTGGCTCGGCGTCGCTGTCGATCTCGCCGGGGTCGTCGGTGCTCCGTGGGCCGAGGCGGCTGCTGTCGGCGAGCAGCTGGTATTCGTGATCGACGATGCGCAGCCGCGACTCCTGTTGTTGATTGAGGTTGACCAGGATGCGCTCGGCTTTGCCGGCGACGAGCTCTTCGTTGCCGCCGAGCGCGGCGGCGAGGATACGCCCTTGTTGCACCATCGAGCGTTCTTGAAGATCGAGGAGATGAGCTTCATAGGTGCGCAGCGACAGAATGCCGAGCGCCGGCAAAAAGACGAGCAGCAAATTGAACGCGAGCAGCCGAAAGGTGATCCGCGACAGACCGCGACGGATCGCTTCAGGAACGCTGGCGGTAGCGGTAACCGAGCCCGTAGACGGTTTCGATGGCATCGAAGGTGTGGTCGAGTGCGGTGAGCTTTTTTCGCAGCCGCTTGATGTGGCTGTCGATCGTCCGGTCGCTGACGTAGGTATCGTGGGGATACCCTTCTTGCATGAGCTGTTCGCGGGTCTTGACGTGACCCGGGTGACGCACCAGGGCGTGCAGGATCATGAACTCGGTGACGGTGAGCGCGACCAGCTGGTCGTTCCAATGAGCGGTGTAGCGCTGTAGATCGAGCACGAGCGGGCCGACCCGCAGACTCTCGTCGATGTCTTCGCGTGATTGCTTCGCTAGCGCGAGTCGGCGAAAGAGCACCTTGACCCGTGCCACCAGCTCGCGCATCGAAAAAGGCTTGCAGAGGTAATCATCGGCGCCGAGCTCGAGACCGAGCACCCGGTCGAGCTCCTCGTCGCGCGAGGTGAGGAAGATGATCGGCAGGCTCTCGGAGCGTGCCCGGAGTCGTCGACAGAGCTCGAGACCGTCCATACGCGGCATCATGATGTCGAGGATGACCAGGTCGGGAAGCCCATCGTCGAAGGCTTGCCAGGCCGCCTCGCCGTCTTCGTGGGCGGTGACTCGCCAGCCCTCGCGGCGGAGGGCGAAACCCACGGTTTCGCGGATGGTCTCTTCGTCGTCGACCAGGGCGATATCGCCACGCGTGCTCATCGCCGACATTGTGTCACGACGATCCTTCGGCGGTCTCCAGGGACGCGCGGATCCGCAGGTAGGCGTCGTAACGGGCCTGTGAGAGCTCGCCGTTCGCAACCGCCTCGAGCACCGCGCATCCCGGTTCGTCGATATGACGACAATCGCGGAATCGGCACCGCGTGGCGAAGGCGGCGATGTCATCGAAGTACATATCGAGCGCCGCTGGATCGACATCGATCCCGAGCTCGCGAATACCCGGCGTGTCGATCACTTTGGTGTCGTCGGCGAGACGGTACAGACTCGAGCTCGTGGTGGTGTGACGTCCCTTGCCCCAAGCCGTGCTCACCGCGCCGATCGCGATATCGAGGTTCGGAGCGAGCGCGCGGAGCAGAGACGATTTGCCGACGCCACTATGACCCGCGAAGACCGCGGTCTTGCCAGCGAGCCTCTGACGCAGCGTCTCGATGGTTGTGGCATCGAGGGTCGAGCCGAGCAGGATGGGAACATCGAGCGCACGATACGGTGCGAGCACGGATTCGAGCTCGTTTCGACCCTCGGTATCGAGCAAGTCGACCTTGTTGATCCACACCAACAGCGAAGCACCTCCACGCGCGGCGATGATCAGGAAGCGGTCGATCAGCGCCGGGCGAACCGGTGGCACCACGACCGAACCAATATGGACGATGATGTCGATATTGGCCGCCAAAACACGGCGTTCGCGTGGATTGTGCGGGTCGGGGCGCGAGAGTTCCGAGCGTCGAGGCGCCACCGAGAGGACGCGAAAGGTCTCGGTATCGTGAGGGGCGTAACGCACTTCGTCACCGACCGCGATGCTCGCGCGTTGATTCTGAGCGATCCGTGATGGGAGCACGCAGAGGATCGACTCGCCGTCATCGTCGACCCAGCACAAACCCGATTCGAGCCCGACGACGATACCGTCGCGGGTTCCGGGTGGCTCGGGTTGCGCGTCATCACCGGCCTCGTCGGCTGGAGCCGAAGCCGGTGCGCTCTTGGTGGGTGGCGGTGGCTCGATCCACGTTTCGACGAGATCGTCGAGATCATCCTCGTCACCGTCGAAATGATCGCGGATCTGACGGGTGAGCTGACGGCCGCGCGTGCGCGGAGGTTTCTTGCCGTAACGTTTCGCCATCGTGGGCCGTGATCAGGTCTCGTCGGGCAGCGGTTGGCTTTCTTCGTGGGCGCGCAGGCCGGCGTCCGCGAGTGCTTCGAGGATCGGCTCGTAGATCCGACGATCGGTGGGTAGCACCGCGCCGTGAATGCCATCGAGCTCGCCACCTAGCAGCTTGCGGGTGGCGAGCGCGGCGGGCAGGCCGACGGTACGAGCCATCGCGGTGACGCCACCGGGGTCACCGAGATGCGTCAGGGTCGAGATGATGCGTTCGGCGCCACCGTCCGGCCAGCGGACATCGAGCTCGTGATGCAGGATGATCAAGTCGGCGACGTCGGCGGGGCGCGCCAGCCGGGTGCCCAACTGACGCGCCAGGGCTTCGGCCGGTGTCGCCGGGTCGCCTCCGATCGTCTCGTCGGCGAGCAGACCGAGCCATTCGAGACGTTCCATCACGGTGCCGGTGGGGCTGATGCCGAGGAAACGCGCCAGCCGCTCACGGAGCGCACCCGGTCCGGCCGGGATGAACATTTCGGCGAGCTCCGCCCACGTACGGGAGCCGAGGGCGTCGACGCGAAGTGCCTCGTTGGCGTAGCCGAGACGGATGATGTGTCGCCAGACCTCGGCATAACCAGGGAAGCGCAAGGTGCCGCGGATCAGGGTGCGTGCATCGGGGAGATCGAGGATGTCGCGGTAGGCGGTCGAATCGCGGTTCGGATACGCCTCGGTGGTACCGATACCGGGGACGTCGACCCACCACGTGGTTTCGAAGATCCGGTGCCAGGGCACCAAACGTGTTTTGCCGTCGAGCAAATACGCGGCGCCAGCTTCGCCCGCCATGACCACATTGCGCGGATTCCACGTAATGACGTAGCGCAACGGGTTGACGTCGACGGCGCGATGGTCAGGGAGACCAGCGCCGTACGACACGAAGCGATCGATTCGACCGTCACGAGCCGTGACGTCGTCGATCAGAGCCTTGGCGGTCATCAGGTCGATACCCGGATCGAGACCCATCTCGGTGAGCAGGAGCACACCCGATCGCTTCGCGTCCTCGTCCAGCTCGCGGAGCGCACGGGCTTGATAGGACGCCGAGATCATCGACTTGCCGTGATGCAGGCAGACCCGAGCGATCGGTACCTGAAAGCTGGGTGGGAGCAAATTGACGACGACATCGGCGTTGGCGACGACGGCCTCACTGGCGTCGACGTCGGTAACATCGAAAGCGATCGCCTCGCCGCGTGTATGCTCGCCGACCCGTTGCCGAGCCGCGGCAAGATCACGATCCGCGACGATCACCCGCGCATCGATTTCTTCGGTGAAGTCGAGCAGATCCGATATGAGATAAGGCGTGCTGTGTCCGGCACCGAGGATGAGGATCGTTTTCATGTCTCTTCCGTTGGTTGGTGGTAAAACGACGGCGAGTATAAGCGGGCTCGCGACGTTCGGCCAGAAGACATGGCTGGAAACGGTTCGGCTTTTCCAGAAAGGAAAATGCCGGGCGAGGGAACCCGGCATCGGAAGAGGAACGTGAGGACGACCCTTTGAGATTGCACGACGCGTGCCAGGTATCTCCAGGTCAGCTCGGAACCGTTGTATGCGGGGTTGCGAGGATTCGGCCTCGGATGGGTGGTGCCGGAATGGCATCATGGCTTATTCGGTCTGCCAAATTGGGGAATCGATGACAAGGTGGCTGGGTTGGGCGCTCACCGGGCTGCTCGGAGTCGTCACGTGGCGCCATACCGCCACCCTCGCGTCGATCATCGCCGAAGCGGAGCGCTATCCAGCGTGGGATATGGCAAAACGTGGTTTGGATGCCGTCGCCCTCGCGGCTGCGCTCCAGCAATTCGACGTTGTGGCGTTCGGAGCGCGGATTCTCGACATGAAGGTCTGGCCACCGCTGGTGCCACTGTTGCACACGCCGTGGGTGCTCGTTTTCGGTGCCGATTATGACGTGCCGCGATGGGCGACGCTCGTCTGGCTGCCCATCCTCGTCGGGATGGCGTGGTGGTGCGGATGGCGATTGACCCGGTCGATCTATGGCGGTGTGCTCGCTGGCGGTCTGATGCTCGCCAGCCCGCAAGCGCATCTCTTGGCGATGCAGATCATGACGGAGGTTCCCGGGGCCGCGCTGCTCCTCTCCGCGTTTGCCTGTATGGCATGGGCTCTCGAGACGGACGATGAACGGGCGTGGTCCGCGGCGGCGCTGACCAGCTTGGCGGTCTTCTTCACGAAGTACAACTACGGCGTGTTGTGGGTGGGGCCCGTAGGGTTCTATCTCGCTCTGCGCCAAACCGGCGGCTGGGCCGGCCTCGTCTCGACGATCGGCAAGCTGGTGCGATCGGTCGAGTGGTTTCGCCCATGGACGCTTTTTCTCGTCGCATATGGGGCAGGCATGGTCTGGCTGATTGCCGGGCCCGGTTTGGATGTCGATGTGTTCGGCCATCGGCTGCGTGCCACAACGGCGGCCGGCCCGCTTTACGGTCTGCTCGTCGTGGCGCTGATCCGCTGGTGGATGCGGCATACGAGACCGCTCACGGTTCTAGGGCGACGTCTCGAGCGAATCGACCCGGGGCCTCGGCGGTGGCTCGTATGGGTCGGGGCACCGATTGCCGCTTGGTTGGTGATCCCGTCACATTGGCGTGCCTTCGTGTCGTTTTTGAGCAATCGTCGGGATGGACCGAGCGGCTTCGCGGGGTTGGGCTACTACCCAGAAGTCATCGTGACTTCCTACAGCGTCGACACTTGGATCGGCTGGCTGGTGCTCGGGCTCGGCGTTTCAGCGGTGGTGTGGCTGATCCGGCCGCTTGATGGGCGTCCGTCCGTCGGTCTTTTGCTCATCACGGTGGTGATCGGTGGTCTGGCGTTGGCGGCGCACCCGTACAAATTGCCTCGGTTCGCGTTCACCTGGTGGCCTTTCCTGGTGTTGGCGGCGGTGTGGCACGGCCAGTTTTGGCTCGAGCGTCTCCGTGGTCGACGTGAAACGGCTTTCGTGCTGGGAGGACTGGCCGCGCTGCTGGTCGTGATGATCGGGCTCGAAGGGGTGGATCGGCCACGGCGCACCGCTGAGCTCGTGGCTCGCTCGACCTCTATCGACGCCCGCCCGCTCCTCGATGCGATTGCCATGGAGAGTACGGACGCATCGGTCGTGTTGCTCGGGTCGCGCAATCTGTTCAGTCCCGCGCTCGTCTCGTGGCATCTTGCTCGCCATCGCGCGACGGCTTCGCCGATCGACGCCACGACGAGTCAGGCCGATACGGACACGAATCGGGTGCTGACACCGTGCGCGGGACGATCGGGTTGCACGCGAGACGAGCTCGTCTCCGAGCTTGATCGCCTCGTGGCGAGCTCCGGTGGGCGTCTCCTTTGGTTGACCGTCGACTCTGATGATCCGAACTCTGTTCAGGGCGATGAAACCGCGTGGCTTGCACGGTTCGAGCCGCTCATCGTCGAGCGCTATGGTCTGCAACCGAGCTCGGAGCTGGTCGCGGCAGGCTACCGTTTGCGGATCTATTGAGCGCCGCGGCGATCAACCGTCGTCCCTATCGATCTTCGCCGCCATCGTCACCACCACCGCTCGCGTAGTCCTTGGGATCGAGGATGCCACGGGCGGCGAGTGCTTCGAGAGCCGCGTCGTAGCGCGCCATCTTCTCGCCTATTTCGTTCCAACCCGGCAAGTTGCGTGGTTCGCCTTCCAGCCGTGCGAAGAAGGTCGTCGGGGTCACGTCGAGCGCCAATAGGATGCCGATCACATGGCGCATGGACAAGGTGATTTGGCCTTTGAGGACCTGGCTAAGATAGCCGGGGCGGAAGCCGTTTCGATCTTCGAGATCGCGTTGCGTCGCGGTGCTGGCGCGGATGAGCAGGCGTAACTCGTCACGAATCTGGTCGATCAGGTCGTCTCGTTGCTGTTGCATGGTCATGCTGGCGGTCTCTCCTTGTCTTTGTCCTTGCTGTTGCCGTTCTTTGACGGTGGCGGCGGAACGCTCGGCTCAAAAATCGTATATTAGGCGATTATCGCCATTATAGCGATTTTTTGTTGCGATATGCGATCTTGGCTGTCAATATGACGCTTCATTACCGCCCTGGATGGCTGCCAGGATCCAACACGGTCTCATGCGAAGCGACCGCATCTCACGGCAGTCACCCTCTCGGGCGGCTCGTCATCCACGGGATGGGAGATCTCAGAGGAAGCCGAGTACGGAACGAGCTAGCCCGCATGGCTCACCAAACGTCGTAGCGAGCGGTTCGTCGCTACGACGTGGAAACGTGCGTGAGATCTGGGCAGCGCAGGGATGAGCGACCGTAGGCGTACCCGAGGTACGTCGAGGGAGCGAAGCGCGAGCACGCTCAGAGATTGCGTGCGTTTCCACGCCGCAGTCGGCGGGCTGGTGAGAAATGCGGGCTAACCACTACGAGGTGACAAGACGCGCGCGATCGGCCTCCGAGAGCGGCTTGACCACCTCGCGTCGCGTCACCCCGCTCATCCTCGACCAGCGTGGCTGTGACCAGGCGATCACCTCCTCGGGGCGGCGCTTGGCGCGTTCACGGAGCACCCAGCCGATCGCCTTGCGGATGAAGAACTCCTTTTCCTCGAGCATGGCGTCGGCGTAGCGAGTGAAGCGTGTCCAATCGCCCTCGCCCTGGCGTAACGGGATGAGCAAGGCCAGCATCGCGGCGCGCCGGACCCAGAAATCCTCATCGGTCGACCAGGCATCGAGCACCGCGTCGGCGTCGTTTGGATGTGCTTCGACCAGTGAACCCGTCACATAAATCGCCAGCGGATCGACCAGCGCCCAGGTCTTCGCTTCGCGAATGAGCTGCGCGATCCGAGGTAGATCGCTTGCGTCGAGCTGATTGCCAAAACGAAGCAGCGTCGTCGCGGCGAAACACATCTCGTGCACCCCGGCCGTCCACAGCAGATCCACCCAGTGCCAGAGCCGCTCGCGATCAGGCTTCTCCCGTTTGAGCAAAGCCTTGGCGCGTTTGCGGATCTCCGGAATCGGCACCCCGAAGTGGGAGCGTGCGCTCTTCAGATACTCCTTCTCCTTCGTCGCGCGTTCGAGCGTGCCGATCGACGCGAGCTCCTGGGCGAGGACGTCGAGAGGGGCGGGGAGCGTTTGGTGGGCAGGCATGGGGGCAGCCTACTGCATGGCGTCAGCGCAGCGAGAGGGAGAGGACGTCGCCCAGGCCGAGAAATCCGCTCGCACATGTCGAGCGATCCGTCCAGCTTTCGACTTCGCTCGGTTCGAGCACCTCGGCGTGGCCGAGACAGGCTCGATACGTGCCTTGCGCCATCCGTGGATAGATCAGCAAACGGGCGTCGTAGCGTGGCGGGATGCCGTGACCCATCGCCCAGCGCACCAAAGCACCTGTGGGTAGCAAGACGCCGTCTTGCCAGACGGTCAGCACACGACCTTCGGGATTGTCGGGAAGCGCGACTTCGAGTGTTCCGCCCTCATCCGAGACATAGAGCGCGACGGGTGTCGGCTCGATAGCCATGTCGAAGGCCTTGAGCGGAAAGCCCGGTGGGCTGACCGTGACCCCTGCGCGGTCGGCATCGGATGAGACGAGCGCTCGGAAGGTGCCGTCGAGACCGGTCTGAACCGTATCGCCACGCGCGCCACCGAGCGGTGCGATCGTCACCGTGGCGCCGGCCACCGGGCCACGATGCGAGAGCACGCGTCCGCTGACGGGCATGGCGTCGCGTAAGACAAGCTCGATCGGTCCAGTGGGGACGTCTTCGAGCACGTCGACGGTTTGCGGTGAACAGCTCGTTCGATCACGACCCGTCGCGCGAATCGCGATGCTGTCGGCTGGCAAGGCGCGGAAGGCGAAGCTGCCGTCATTTTCGGAGCGGGTCGAAATCTGTCCCGCCACGCCAAGCACCGATACTCGCGCGTCGCTGGCTGGCTCACCCGATTCGTGGGTGACACGGCCATGGAGATAGGTATCGGGCAGCGTGAGGCTCACGGTGGCCTCACCCTCGGCATCGGGTTCGACCTCGGTGCTGGTGAAGGTTTCGATGCTCTGTTTTGGAGCTTCGACCTGGACCGTCCACCGTCCGGAGCGGGGCAGGGTGCCGGAGAATGCTCCTTCTTCGTCGGCGTTCATCTCGACGCTGAGCGCCCCGTGTTTGCGACCAAAATAAAGCGTCGCCTCGATCGGCTCATCACCGAGTCGTAGCTCGCCGACGATGTTGATCAGCGTGAGGTCGATCTCCTTCACGGCATCGTCGGGACCAGTTAGCTCGACTCCGAAATCCGACCACACTGCATTGCCCGACGCGTCGAGAAGGGTCACGAAGAAGCGTCCAGGGTGTTGATCCGAAACCGTTACCCGACCGTTTTTCGTCGCCGACCCGTCGAAGCTCGCCTGCTCGGCGATCTCGCCAAAGTCGGATAGTCGATACACACGGGCGCGCCACGGTTCGCCGCGTGGATCGACTCGAGGAGAGATGGAAAGCTCCAGATCGGTGGGAGGTTGAAGAACCAGCGGCTCGCGGAGCAGTGTCTCCGAATCCGGCCACACCTCGATTGGGCCGAGCGTCGCCGTGGTGCGTTCGGGTCCTTCTGCTTCGAGAGAATAGCTACCCGCGGTGATACCGGCGAGTTGAAAGAAACCTCGGCGATCCGCCACCACCTCGAGCGTCGCGTCACGAACTCGGTTTGGCCGGCCTTGGGTACTCGGTGCCACCCGGGGTGCGAGGCGAACGGAGATTGGAGTGTCTTCGACTCTCGTCTCGGTTTCCACCCAGCCCGCCAACGATGCGCCTCGCTTCAAAGACAACGTCTCGAGGTCGAGCACCTCATCGACTCGAGCTTCGGCCTGCCAACGGTAGTGTGGAACGAAGCCATCCGCATGAAGAGCCAGATCGAGCCGTCCAGCGGGGATCGCACAGTCAAAACGACCCGTTTCGACCACCGCGCACTCGGTCGATCCGCTCAACCCATCCACCGGCAACATACGGATCGTCAGCTCGGTGGGCAACGACTCACCGTCCTCGACCACGAGCTTGCCAACCGTTCGTGTCGCCGGTCGTAACACGAGTCGTCGCGCCAGTTTCTCGTCACCCGTGCGAAGCGTCACCGTCTTTGTCGGCGACCACCATCCGGGCACCTCTGCGGCTAGCCGCCACGACGAGGGTACCGGCAGACGCGGAGTCAGCACGCCGTCGTCGGGAATCGACAGTCGTCGTTCTTCGAGACCGGCAGGCAGCACCGGACTCAACACCATCGAGCCATTCGTCATCTCCGAAGCCGGAACTTCACCAGCTACCGTGATCCCAACCTCCGCCGTCGGTGGGAGCGAGGTAGCAAGGCTGAGAAGCAAGACCCACCACATCACAACAACAATCTCTCGCAAGACATGCACTGTGCCGGACACACCTGAGCGTTGTACACCGTGCAATTCGCACCCGAGCCATTCGAGCCACCGTTGCCATTGACGTCGACATTGAAACAGGCCGTGCCAAACACCACGCACGTCTGCTGTACGACCAGATTCAGCTCATTGCAACTCTCTCGACCATGCTCACTGTCACCAGCCCACACACACGATTCCCACGGGATCACCCCACCGATCGTGTTGTCGTCACATTGATAACAACCCCAATAGGTTTGACCCACCGCCAGCAGGGGAGCTCCCGTCAGTACCAAAATCAGAAAAAGACCGAGTGATTTCACGACAAACCTCCTTGGTTGATGACCTTTGAAGAGCAAATGAGGTGCCATCCTTCGGTTCTGAGAAGACCGTGAAACAGCTCTTGAAATCCTGCTCGGCTCAGAAAGCCTGAGTAGGTCATGATCTGTCAGATGAGCAATTCTCAGGCTTGAGAATCGACCTTCTCAAACTTGAGAACAAGATTTGTGACGCGTCGAGAATGGTACGATCAAGGGGGTTTGTCTGAGTAGAGACTGTCATAGCATCAAGAGATCTTGCGAATGAGCACACGATCGCCCTATGTGTGGGATTACGACATCAGCGAGGAGCAATTCCGACTGATGCTCGCTGGTGAGCTCACGTTTGGCCGCCTGGGAAAGGACTGGGCAGCCGTTCGCTTGATCGAGTATGCGCCCTATCGTGAGATTGTTGGAAGCCTGGGGTTTCGACGATTGATCGAAGGTTGGCCGAGATGGCGTGACAAGGTGCGCTCGAAGAGCCGGAAACGTGGACTCGATTTCTTGGCTGAGTGGCTCCCCGAGAACCATCCTGAGCTTTTGGCTGGTGAGCCGCCAGGTTCGACGTAAGTAGATGGTTCAACGAGAGTTCTACACGGACGTCCTGTATCCCTTTCAAGACGACGCTCTTGCAGTCATCAGTCGGCTCGGTACGGGCTTGGATCGAGCCTGCAGCTGTTGAGACGTTCTTGAGCGATCTGCGCGCCATGGGTGAAACACTGCTCTTGATTGGAGACACTGAATAGACCTCCCTGGGCTTTTTGACCAACAACAACATCAGGTGACACGTCGAGATTTTGAAAATCCCTGAAGACTAGCGAGGAAATATGCACGCCACACCGCTCGACCGGCGGATCGCCGACACGCCGATTGCGATTTTCGATGTCGAAACCACAGGCTTGAGCCCTGAGCATGATCGTGTTGTCGAGATTTCGGTCGCACGTCTCGAACCGGGTGGCCGAGCCGAGACGGTGTTCGACACGCTGATCCATCCGCAACGATCGTTCGCGACGTTCGAGATCAATGGCATCTTGGAGAGTCAGGTCGCCGGGGCGCCCACGTTCGAGGTGATCGCGGGGGATCTCATGTCGGCGCTCGCCGGGTGTGTGCTCGCCGCGTACAACGTCAGCTTCGATATACGTTTTCTTCGCTATGAGTTCGCGCGCCTGGGCATCGAGGTCGACCCGCCGTATGTCTGCATCATGCAGCTCCGTCCGATGCTCGAGCTCGGAAAGCGTTGCGATCTGTCCACGGCGTGTCGGGATCGCCAGATCGATCTCGTCGAAGCGCATTGCGCGGGTCACGATGCCGTGGCGTCTTTGGTGTTGCTACGCAACTACCTGCAGGTCGCCTCGGACAAGAAGATCGAGACCTTCGGCGATCTGCAGCGACTCGGCAACGGCAGCCGGATCCTCGCGAGTCTTAGCAATCTGCCGATCGTCGAGCATCATGGCGTGCCGCGCTCGGGTCGCACGCTGAGTCGCTTCGATCGCACCCGGGCCAGGCTCGATTCCACGCCCAACGCCATGCAGAAATACAGCGAAGCTCTTTGCGTCGCCATGGCGGACTTCGAGATCACCGATCGCGAGATCGAACACCTTCAGGCCACCGCGCAGCGTCTCGGGCTGGGCGCGGAACAAGTTCGCGCGCTTCACGGCATGCTCTTCACCGGTTTTCTGACGCAGTTCATGAGCGACCAGGTCCTGGATGAGAGCGAGGCGGAAACGCTACGTCTCGTTCACCGAGGTCTGTCCAGACTGGGCTGGGCGCCGGGAGACTGATCCCTTCGATTCCCGTCAACAAGATGAAGTGCCAGCGATCGAGCAGCTTTTTTGAGTAGCTACCTAGAGTCTAAAGAGCTCTACTGTGGCATTCATATTTGAACCAAGTGTTGCTGATGACGAGGTCTACATTCGATTCTGAACACACCACCACCAGTACGTGTATTTCCAAGCTCGATCGCGTCCAGTCCAAGCTCGACTCCGAACCTAACGAGTAGCCCAACCCGATGACGTTTGTCATCATGGGTATGCATCTACACGCTTTAGAATTCGTACATCGTCTCGAAGCACGTCGGGACGTTTGAACATCGAAGGATGTGGTGATGGCTGAGAATGGCAAGAGTCGGCTAGCTGAGCTTTCGATCGACGCGGATGACCGGGACGGGGGCCGCGGCGGCAAGGTGGTTGTGGCGATCGCGGCGCTAGTGTTGGTGGCGTTGGCGGTGGCGGCTTTTTTCTGGTTTCGCCAGCAGGCACCGACGGAGGTGCGGGTGGCGACGGTGGAGTCGGAGGGTGGGCGCGCGGCGGCGACGGCGGGCGCGGTGCTGGAGGCGACGGGTTATGTGACGCCGCGTCGACGGGCGACGGTGTCGTCGAAGGTGACGGGCAAGATCCGTGAGGTGTTGATCGAGGAGGGGATGGAGGTCGCGGACGATGAGATCGTGGCGACGCTAGATGATTCGTTGGAGCGGCGACGCTGGGAGCTGGCGCGAGCGCAGCTCGGGGAGGCGCGGTCGAATTTGGCGGAGATCGAGGTGCGGATCCGGGAGGCGGAGCTGGATTTGAATCGCGCCCGGGAGCTGGTGGCGGCGGATGTGTCGTCGCAGGCGGATTTGGACGCGGCGCAAGCGGCCTACGACGCGCTGGTGGCGCGGCTGGCGAATGCCAAGGACGATGTGAAGGTGGCCGAGGAGTCGGTGGCGCTGTCGAAGACGCAGCTCGACGACATGGTGATCCGCGCGCCGTTTGGCGGCGTGGTGGTGACGAAGGACGCGCAGCCGGGCGAGATGATTTCGCCGGTGTCGGCGGGTGGTGGCTTTACACGTACGGGTATCGGCACGATCGTCGATATGGCGTCGCTCGAGATCGAGGTGGATGTGAACGAGGCCTATATCGACCGCGTGCGCCCAGGCCAGGGCGTGGTGGCGACGCTCGATGCCTATCCGCAGTGGCAGATTCCGGCGACGGTGATTTTGCCGGTGCCGACGGCGGATCGGCAGAAGGCGACGGTGATGGTGCGCATCGGTTTCGATCAGCTGGATCCCCGCATCCTCCCGGATATGGGGGTGAAGGTGTCGTTCCTCGAGGTGGGCGCGGAGACGCAGCTGGTGGTGGGAGA
>JBCDBH010000153.1:0-13389 GCA_039184055.1 Acidobacteriota bacterium | reverse complement strand
GAAGAAAGTCGAGCCGTCGTCGAAGAATTGGTAGATACGGGCGAAGACGTCGCTGTCGTTGCCGTTCGGACCTTCCCACACGCAGATGAGCGTCCAGGCTCCGGTGACGCCCTCGAGCCCGGCTTCGATGATCGCGGTGGCGGGGGAGTTCTGACCGCCGTCTTCGGTCTCGTTGGCGGTGCGTTCGCCGACGATGGGCTGGCCGTTGGCGTCGTAGAGACGGAAGGCGATGCCGCGTCCGTCCATGTCCGGGGTCTCCCAGGCGACGTAGAACGCGCCATCGGCGGCGATCGAGGCGTCGGGGTTGCGTTGATCACCCATGGTGTTCTGGGGAAAGAGGATTTCGGTGCCACCGTTGGTGCCGTCGGCGAAGAGACGGCCGTAGATGCCGTAGCCATCGCCATCTTGAGAGTCGCTTTCCCACACGATGATCGTCGCGCCGTTGCGATTTCTCGCCACGTCGGGCGCGCTTCGATTGCCCATCGAAGACGTGTTGATCGGGAAATCAGGGGTGATCGGAATCGGCGGCTGCGCGAATGCGAGGCTGGCGGTGAGGGGGACAACGGCCAGGAACGTGAGCAGGCGATGCAATGACGCGCGCATGGGTATCTCCGTGGTGATTCGAGCTTGGTTCGTCGTCAAAAGCTCGTGTCGTCGTAAAGCCGATAATCATGAGATCGCATCGTCAAAGCTCCAATCTGCCGCTGGCCAACGGGTCGTTACGATGCCGCGGCCCCGGCTCGGAGCTCGATCAGCCGGGTCAGATCATCTTGGATGCCGGTCACTTCCGGGTGTTCGGGACCATAGATCCGGGTCGCGCTCGTCATGGCGCGCCGATAGAGAGGCTCGGCGTCGCTGAATTGGCCGAGGTCACGATAGACGTTCGCCAGCGCGCGTAACGCTTCCAACGTGTAGGGATGGACGTCGCCGAGCGCGCCGGTCAGATTGTCGGTGGCCCGCTCGAGCGCCCGTCTCGCCGGGTCGAGACGCTCGCGTCGAATCTCGATGCCGGCGATCTGCACCAGGCCACGACCCACCTCGGGATGCGCGTTGCCGACCGTTTCGCGATTGATCGCGAGGGCGCGTTGAAAGAGGGGCAGGGCGTCCGTGTCGCGCTCTCGCGCGACGTAGAGACGACCGTGGCTGTTGAGAATGGCGGCGACATCGGCGTGCATCTCGCCGAAGGCGGCCTCGGCGATGCGTCGAGCGCGGGTGTGCGCGGCGTCGCTTTCGTCGTAGGCGCCGATTTGTCGGTAGAGGATGCCGAGGTTGTTGAGCTGACGCGCGAGGTCCGGGGAGTCGGCGCCGAGCACGGTTTCGGCGATCCCGATGGCGCGTTCGTACCGTTCCCGAGCCAGCTCGAGGTCGCCGGTTTGCCAGGCGAGGATGGCCAGGTTGTTGAGCGTGGCGCCGACTTCGGGGTGCTCGGAGCCGAAGGCGCGCTCACGAATGGCGAGAGCTTTCTCGAACTCGGGGGCGGCGTCGTCGAATCGCCCTTGGCGCATGAACAGGATGCCGAGACCGTTGTAGCCGTCGGCGAGCTTGGAGTCGTCCGGCCCGAGCGCCGCCTCGAGCGCCGTGATGGCGTCGCGGTGCATGGTCTCGGCTTCGTCGTAGCGACCGGTGTCGCTGTACAGCGCGGCGAGACGATCGAGGGTGCGCGCACTCTCGGCGGAGGCGTCGCCGAGCTCGTCACGGAGCACCGTCAACGCGTTGTCGAAGAGTCCTTCGGCACGATCGAAGTTGGAGAGCTTCCAATAGATCACGCCGAGGGTCTCGGCGATCCGCGCCTGCACCACCGGCTGATCTTCGAGATCCGGGAGCTGCTCGGTGCCGCGGTCGACGAGATCGGCGGCGGTGACGTTGCTGATCCGGGTGGCTTCCGGGTCGGCCTCTTCGAAAAGGTTGACCAGAAAGTCCGATACCTGTTGCGCCGTGGTCGCCTCGACATTGGCGCGTTCGGCCTCGCGATTGGCGCGATCGGCTTCCTCGACGGCGATTTGACGCGCCGCTTCGGCGTCGCGACGTGCGTTCTCGGCGCGCACGGCGAGCACCGACACGACGATCAGGACACCGATCAGCACGACGAAGGCGGCGGCCGCGGCCATGGCGCGGAGCCGTTTACGACGCAGACGCTGGGGTTTGTCGAGCACCCAGCGCAGCTGCTCGGCGGTCTTGGCGGCGCTCGGCCGGCGGTCGGGATTGAGCTGCTTGAGATCCTCGATCAGCCGCGCCAGATCCGGATCGACGTCGGTGATCGGAACGGTCTCGTTGCGCGCTACTTTGAGCAGCAATTTGTGCGGCGACGAGACATCGTCGTAGGCCGGCCGGTGGGTGAGGAGCTCCTGCATCATGATGCCGAAGGCGTACAGATCGCTCTTCGGCGTCACGTCTTCGCCCCGCGCCTGCTCGGGGCTCATGTAGCGCACCGTGCCGAGCACGTGACCCTGTTCGGTGAGCGCGGAGTCCCAGGTCGACGAGGTCATCGAGGAGGTGGCCACGGCCATGGACGGGACGGTCGCCGCGGCTTCGTCACCCATCACTTTGGTGATCGCCTGATCATCGCGACCGATCAGGGGTAGGGTCCGGGTCGGTTCGTCGTCGCCGAGATCGGTGGGGGCCAGCTCGGTGGGGCGCTCGTCGTCGAAGATCGTGGCGTGATCGTCGACGGGAGCATTGTCGAGTAGCGTCGGTGCGTCGTCGATGATCGGCGCCGGCATCGCCATGGTGTCGAGACGTCGCGTCTCGGCATGTTCGAACGGATCGGCGGAGGCGCGCGCGATGCCGAAATCGAGAATCTTCACCGCTCCCGACGGCTGCACCATGATGTTGTCGGGCTTGAGGTCGCGGTGCACGACCCGCGCTTCGTGGGCGACGGCGAGGGCGCGGCTGATGCGCTCGCCGAGCTCCATGATTTCGATCTCGCCGAGCCGGCGTCGGGTGGCGGCTTGTCGGAGGGTTTGTCCTTCGACGAATTCGAAGATCAAGAAATCCGTGTCGTCACCCTCGATCAGATCGTAGACCTGGGTGATCGCGGAGTCTTCGAGCTTCGACAAGATGCGCGCTTCACGCAGAAAGCGCGCCTTCATCTCGTCGCTCAGACGATGTTCGGCGCGGATCGTCTTGACCGCGACACGTCGTTCGAGCTTCTCGTCGAAGCCCTGATACACCTCACCCATGCCTCCGACCCCGAGTAGATTCTCGAGACGGATGTTGCCGATTTGCGTGCCGACCAGGTTCATGGGTGATAGGGCCACATTCCCACGGGCGATCCCGAGGCGAACTCGTGGCGAGCAGTTGTAGTCCGTACCGTAGGCGAAAACAAGCGAAACGAATCGCTATTGTACGGGAAACCCTAGGTAGAAGGGTAATCCGCCTACGGTACGGTCCGAGCGAGCTCCTAGGCTCGGTCCAAGCTACTGACTCAGATCGACCAGCTGGGTCAGCACCACCGGTTCGAGACCGGCGATGGCGGCGATCACGCCGTCGGACGGCCGCGCATCGAGACGAACGATCGCCAGCGCCTGATCGCTTCCGGGTCGACGGGCGAGGTGGATTTCGGCGATGTTGATCGTCGCGTCACCGAGCACTGTGCCGACGCGGCCGACCACGCCCGGCACGTCACGGTTGCGCACCACCAGCAGCACGTCTTTGGGTCGGAACTCGAGCGGGAAGCCGTCGATCGACACGACACGGAGATCGTCGTCGTGAAACAACGTGCCGGCAACCGTCACCGACCGGTCACCGGCTTCCAGATGGACCTGGACCAGATGCGGGTAGTCGCTCGGTTGGGTGCGGCTCAGACGCTCGATGGCGACGTCGCGCTCCGCCGCGACCCGTTCCGCGTTGACGTAGTTGACCGCTTCGGCGAGCACGGGCTCGAGCGCGCCCTTGACCGCGGCGACGGTGATGGGGGTATGGAGCGCGTCGTCGATGCCGGCGAGCTCGACCCGTAGCCGGTTGAGGGGGGCATCACCCAGGAGTCCCCAGGCGATTTGTCCGAGCGTTTCGCCGAGTCGCAGGTACGGCTCACCGGTGACACCGGTGGGGCGAAACGGCAGGTTGACCGCGGTGACCGCGAGCGAGCCGTCGAGCGCCGCGATCACCATCTTCGCGGTTTCGGTCGAAATTCTCTCCTGCGCCTCGTGGGTCGACGCGCCGAGATGTGGCGTCGCGACCACCCGTGGGTGCTGGGCGAGGGCGAAATCGGTCGGTGGCTCGGAGGCATAGACATCGATGCCGGCGCCACCGACCGTACCCGCCTCGAGCGCGGCGAGCAGCGCGCCTTCGTCGAGCACGCCACCACGGCCACAGTTGATGATCACCGCCGTGTCTTTCATCAACGCCAGCTTGTCGGTGTCGAGCAGGTTGCGGGTCGACTCGCTGAGCGGCGTGTGCAGGGTGACGAAATCGGCGCGGCCGAGCAGGGTATCGAGATCGAGGGCCTCGGTATCGAAGCGCTGAATGGTCTGAGCGTCGATAAAGGGGTCGAAAGCCACCGTGGTCATGTCGAACGCCTGGGCGCGTCGCGCCACCCGCTGACCGATCCGGCCAAAGCCGATGATGCCGAGGGTTTTCCCCTGGAGCTCGGAGCCGACATGGGCCTTGCGATCCCACACGCCTTCTTTCATTTGCTTGTCGGCCACCGCGACGCGGCGGGCCACCGCGAGCATGAGCGCGAAGGTGTGCTCGGTCGCCGACATCAGGTTGGCGGTCGGGGCGTTGATCACCAGAATGCCGTGCTCGGTGGCTGCTTTGACGTCGACGTTGTCGACCCCGACACCGGCGCGTCCGACCACCTTGAGGTGACCGGCTCCGGCGGCCAGGATGTCGGCGGTCACCTTGGTGCCGCTACGCACCACCAGCGCGTCGTAGTGGGCGACCAGCTCGGGTAGCTCGGGGCGGCGCTCCGGCGGCAGCTCGGTGACTTCGTGACCCGACTCGCGCAGCATGGCGAGACCGACGGGATGGAGCGGATCGGAAACCAGGATTTTGTACATGGCAACCCCTTTCGGAGAGTCATCGTTGCAAGTGTCATCCATGACTCTATCCGAAGATGCCGCTTTGCGGCATAAAACTCGTCGTTCAACGATCCCAGGGGCGAGGCTTGCGAAGTCTGGCGATCAACGACTCGAGATCGACGTCGAGATAAGGAGCATCGAGCCGGTGGATCCGCCAGCGATCGTCACCGAGTGACTCGAGCCTAGGGGCGTCGATCGCGCCGCGTACCAGCACCAGCACGCAGCCACGAAAGTGCTCGCGGAGCACGTCGCGGAGCACCGGTGGACCCTTCATCGGTTTGACCGCCACGGTACGGCCGTCACCTACCGCGACGGCCCGGAGCACCCCGAGGTCGGCGGCTGGGGCGAGCTCCACGGGTGTCGAAGCCGGTTCGAAATCGAGCCAGCCGACACGCACATCGGCCGTCGTCGCGGCGGCGACCACGGGAGCAAAAGCCGATGCCGGAGCTTCGACACGGAGGAGATGCGGTGGGTGCTTCATCCGCGAACGATACACCCGATTCGCTTGGCGCACTTCGTGGGGGTTTGACGCATCTTGAATCATGACTTCACTTCACGCGTCTTGCTTGAGGCCGCTACCCACCGTCGCTACGATCGATCCTCGAAGGGTCGATCACAGACGACGAGGTGGGTGGATGGACGACGACCAGCACGATCAAAACGAAGAGCGCGTTCTTCGTGGCCAGACCGACAGACTCGATACCGATGATCTTCTAGCGTTGCTCTACGACGAGCTGCGACGTTTGGCGGGCTCGTTGATGGCACGCGAGCGGCGCGATCGCACGCTGCAGCCGACCGCCTTGGTGCACGAGGCGTACATGCGTCTCGGTGGTCCCACCGGACGATGGGAGAACCGGCGACATTTCTACGGCGCCGCCGCGATCGCCATGCGGCGTATCTTGGTCGAGCAGGCTCGATCGTCGTCACGTGAAAAGCGTGGCGGCGAGCGCCGACGCGTGACCTTGACCGATGGCGTGGCGGTGTGGGAGGTGTCCTACGAAGAGCTCTTGGCGCTCGATGAGGCGATCGAGAAGCTGGCCGCGCGTGATGCCCAGATGGCCCGTATCGTCGAGCTCCGCTACCTGGTCGGTCTGACCGTCGCTGAAACCGCCGAGGTGTTGGAGATCTCGAGCCGATCGGTCAATCGCTCGTGGCAAGCGGCGCGGGTGTGGCTCTACAAACAACTCCAACAGGTTGGGTGATTCGATATGGCCGACACCGATTGGCAACGGATGTGGGACCTCTACCACGAGGCCAGCGACGCCACCGACCCGGCCGCCTGGCTCGATCGGCATTGTAATGACGAGCATCTACGGCGGCGGGTCGACGAGCTGATCGCCGCCGCCGCCGAGGTCGATGATGACTTTCTGCCCACCGACGGGGTGGGAGCGCGCGAGCAGCTCGATCTGACGCGTGAGTGGTTGCCCGGTGATCGAGTCGGTCCGTACGAGCTGCTCGAGTTGCTCGGTGAAGGCGGTATGGGCCGGGTGTTCTTGGCGCAACAACACGAGCCGTTGGAACGACGGGTGGCGCTCAAGGTCATTCGCCGGGGCGGCGAGAACGCGGAGTGGATCGCGCGTTTCGACAGTGAGCGGCGAATTCTCGCTCGTCTCGCTCATCCCCACGTCGCCGGTGTCTACGATGCCGGCATGGCGGCCGATGGTCGGCCGTATTTCGTCATGGAGGCGGTCGACGGCGAGCCGATCGACGCGTTCTGCGACCGTCACGACCTGTCGACAAGGCGACGTTTGGAGCTCTTGGTGTCGGTGTGTCGCGCGGTCCAACACGCCCACCACAAGGGCATCGTGCATCGTGATCTGAAGCCGTCGAATGTGCTGGTGGCCGAGATCGATGCCGAAGCCGTACCCAAAGTAATCGATTTCGGCATCGCCAAGCTGCTCGATCGTCCCGACACGCCGACTGTCGACGCTGCCCCGGGCGCTGAGCCAGCGGACTTTCGCACCCGTCAGGGCCATGTGCTGGGTACCCCCGAGTTCATGAGCCCCGAGCAACTCGCTGGCGCGGGTACCGATATCGACAGTCGTACCGATGTCTATGCGCTCGGTGTCTTGCTCGGATATCTGGTCGCGGGACGGTTGCCCAGCGAAAAGACCGAAGCCGAGCTTGCCGACGAGCTCGAGTGGATCGTCGCCCGGGCCAGCGCCACGGATCGTGAGCGACGTTACGAATCGTGCTCCGAGCTCGCCGCCGATCTTGAGCGTTTTCTGCGTTGCGAACCGGTGCTCGCCGGTCCAGATTCGTGGCGTTATCGCTTTGGGAAATTGATCGAGCGTCGTCGGGTCGCGGTGACCACGACGGCTCTCGTGTTGGTGGTCCTCTTGGCTCTGCTCGTCGGTCTCGCCTGGCAAACCGTACGGCTCGATCAGGCGCTCGACGAAGCCTCCGCCGAGTTGGCGCGCCGGGGTCAGGTAACCGATTTCCTGGTCGACCTTTTTCGTGTCTCCGACCCCGAGATCAGCGCCAGCGGGAGCCGCAGCGCGCGCGAAATCCTCGACGAAGGTGCCGATCGGGTGCTCGACTCACTCGACGATCCCGAGCTCTATGGCCCGCTCACGCACGCCCTGGGGCGGATCTATGGCAACCTCGGTGAGTTCTCGCTGCAGACCGAGATGTTCACCGCGACGGTGGCGAGTCGGCGTCTGCGCGCGGTCGCGCCGCTCGAGCTCGCGACCGGTCTCCACGACCTCGCCCGGGCTCAGGTCCGTGATGGTGATCTCGATGCCGCCAAGGGTCACGCCAGCGAAGCTCTGGCGCTGCGTCAGCGTCATTTACCGGTCGATCATCCCGATATCCTGGCCGCGCGCCGACAGCTGGCCGAGGTCGACTGGGTGGACGCTCGAGAGCATCTGGCCCGTCCGGAAATGGAGTCGATCCTCGAGGCCTACCAGCGCGCGGGGCTGGGTACCAGCGTCGCGGCGGCCGAAGCGCTCGAGCTGCTCGGCAACATCTGTCTGAAACAAGAGGATCACGACTGCGCCGAGCGCGCCTACGAGCAAGCGGCGACGATTTTCTCGGCACAGCCCGAGCCCGACGATCGCGCCGTCGCGCGTGTCTCGAATGGTTTGGTGGGCGCCATATGGCGTCGTGGCGACTATGAAGAAGCCGAGGCCGGTTACCGCGGTCTGATCGAAGAACGTGGACAACGACTCGGTCCTGACCATCCCGAGATCGCCACCTATCGAACCAACTTATCGACCCTCCTGCTGCAGATGCGACGTTTCTCCGAGGCGCTCAGCGAGGTGACGATTGCGTATGCGAGCATCGAGAACGCCTATGGCGTGACTCATCCGATGACGATTCAGGCCGCGTCCCATTTCGCCACCTCGATGTTTTATGCCGGTGAGCGAGAGCGCGCTCTTGATTTTCTTGCCGCGACCGAGGAGAGAGTCGAAGGTCATATGGGGCTCGAATTCGCCGAAACACGAACCATTCTGGCGATTCGTTCCAGCCTGTTGACCGGTGTGAACCGTTGGGAGGAGGCGGTGCAACCGCTCGAACGGCTGGTCACCTACTACGAGGCCCACCCGGACACGACGGAGCCGACACCCTATATGCGTGCCGTGGCCCGTTTGGGGCACGTCCTGTCGAATCTCGGTCGCAACGCTGAAGCCGAGCGCTATCTGACCCAGGCTCTCGACTTCCATTTCGAAAACTTGGGCCCCGAAAATTTTCATACCAGAGAAGGCTGGCGTTGGCTCGCCGCCCACTTCGACCGAGTCGGCAAGGACAAGGAGGCGGCGAGGTGGCGTGAGCGGTTGGGTCTGGACGATCCGAGCTGATCCACGCGGTGGTCACGCCAGCCTGCGCCCCTTGCCGCTCGCCGCCTGGATCCAGGCGTAAATCCCCGCGAAGATCGCCGCCGTGATGCCGAGGCTGGCGACGAACCACGCCAGGCGTTCGATCCAGGTCACCAGCTGGCTCGGTAAGGATAGGGCCTCGATCGCGAGGCCACCGTTGGCGATCACGCCGAACGCTGCTCCGGCGGTGACCACGGTGCCGAAGCCACAGCCACCGAGGGCGATCAACAAGCCGGCGACGAGCCCGCCGATACCGAGCAGACCGACGCTGATGCCACCGATCGAGATGCCGCCGATCGCGATGCCACCGATCGCGATACCGCCTATCGCCATGTCGCCGATCGCGATGATGCCGTTGGCGGTGCGCATGCGGTTGCCTTCGGGATCGCGGCTGAAGGCGATATGGACCAGGGGCAAGCCGAAGAGCTCTTTGTCCGAGCGGAATTCGTAGTCCCCGCGATCACGCGCTTCGTGCTTGAACGGTGCGGGGATGGGACCCATCGCCGCGACGCCTGGGCTCGATAAGGATTCGACGTCCGACTGCAGCTCACGCGCCTGCTGGTAGCGGCGCTCCGGTGCTTTTTCGAGGGTGCGCAGCACGACTTCGTCGAGGCGGACATCGACTTGGACTTTGCTCGACGGCGGGGGAAAGCGGCCGAGCGGGAGCTCGCCGGTGAGCATCTCGTAGAGCACCACTCCGAGGGCGAAGATGTCGGCGCGATGATCGACCGAGCTCGGCTTTTCGACCTGCTCGGGCGCCATGTAATTCGGCGTGCCCATCACTTGATAGGTGCGGGTCAGGAGATCGTCGTGGGTCGAGCCGACCAGCTTGGCGAGACCGAAATCGGCGATTTTGACCGTGCCATCACGGTTGATGAGGATGTTCTCGGGTTTGACATCCCGATGCACCACGCCGTGATCGTGGGCGTATTGGAGGGCTTCGCAGATCTTCGGCACCAGGGCCAAGGCTTCGTTCGGGGTGAGCATGCCGGCGGCGATCGTCTGCCGGAGATCGACGCCGTCGACCAGCTCCATCATCAGGTAGTAGGTGCCCTCACGATGACCGAAGTCGTAGACCCGGACGATGTTGGGATGATCGAGTTGGGCCAGCGTCCGAGCTTCACGCGCGAACCGCTCCGCGAACGCCTCGTCTTCACCGAGTGAGGGATCGAGAATCTTGACCGCCACCGGTCGTTCGAGCGTGCGATGACGGGCGCGGAAGACCGTACCCATACCGCCACGCCCGAGCAGTGCGAAATCGTCGAGCTCGGGTAGCAGCCGGGCCACCGTCTCGATGTCGAGCGGCGGTCGGGACGGCGCCATGGGTGTCGTGGCCGATCGTGTCGGGTCCATCGCGGCGCGCAGCGCGCACGGTGGACACACACCCGCCGGGGCGTCGGCGGGAACATGAGCTTGGCAGGTGGGGCAGAAGCGTAGGTTGTTCATGTCCCGTGCTATGCGATCGGTGCGGGGTCGTTACAGGTAGCGTGGAAAAAGGTCATCGGGTGGCGACCATCAGCAAACCGCCGTGACGAGCAGGCCGAGCTCGTCTTCGACCTCGGCCGTTTCGTCGACCGTCTCGGCGATCAGCGCGCGAAGCCGCTCGCGCCATCGTGAGCGTAGTCGCGACATCGCGGTACGCACCGCGCCCGGCTTCATCGCCAGCTGCTCGGCGAGCTCGGCGTAGGGGACGTCGCCCATGAGGTGCTCCTTGAGCGCGTCGAAAAGCTCGGCGCGCCCGGTGCGTCGATAGTGGGTCTCGATCTCGACGAGCGCCTGATCGAGCACCGCCAGCGCCCAGCGTCGCTCGAAGAGCCGTTCCGGGCTCGTCTCATGAGACGGCTCGAGACGGTAGCTCGCCTCCGCCGAATCGAAGTCGAAGGGCAGGATGTCGACGTTGCCGCCTCGTTTTCGAGTCTGGTCCTTGCGCCACTCGCCAGCGAGAAAGTTTTTCATCGCAGTGAGGAGAAAGGTCCGGAAGCGTCCCCGCGCTGGATCCGCCACGCGTAAATCGCCCTTGGCGAGCAGCTTGCCGAAGAATGCCTGGGTCAGGTCGCGGGCGTCTTCCTCGTCGTGTCCACGTCGGCGCGCATAGGCGTAGAGCGGATGCCAATAGAGCGCGCATAGATCTTCGAGCGCTCGTCGCGCACCGCTCGATTCGGCTTCGCCGGCCCGCAGGACCATGCTCCAGCGAGTGGTGGCGAAGCGCTGCGGGTGATGACGAGGATCGGCCATGGTGGCAATTCTTGCACGGGCCAAAGAAGAACGGCGTCACCCCCGTGGAGTGACGCCGTCGAGCTATCGTGAACGCAGCCCGCGTGCGGGCCAGTGGTTATTGGTTCAAGTTCTCACACACCACGACTTTGCTGCCGTTGGTGGTGAGGAATTCACCGAAGCTGCTGGTGCTGGTCGGCATGTGGATGGTGGCCGTGGCACCCGCGGAGGTGCAGCTGTCCCAGCGGATGGTCCAGGAGAGCGTGGTGCTCTGGCCCGGAGCCAGCGTCGGCAGGGTGCGATTGCGCGCCCCGCTGATCAAGGTGAAGCCGGAGGGCAGATTCAACGTGAGCCGTGGGCTGAACGCCTGAACGTCGCCGACATTGCGCACCGTTGCGGTGAACTTCCGGGGCGTGCCCGCCGGTGTGAAGAGCGGTGAGTTGGCGGTGAAGGAGAAGCTGGGCGGATCGATCGCTTCGAAACCTCCCTCGGTGGCCAGCGCGAAGCTCTCGATACCGACGTCGGGATCGATCGATCCCCAGACATCGACCTTGAGGATCACGTCTTCGGTGGCGTCGACCGCGATCTGCTCGACGTTGTCACGCGACGAAGTGCTGGTGGCCAATGAGCTGCCGTTCGACTCACGATAGGCGTGGAGGTCGAGATTGGTCAGGTTTTCGATGTCCGAAGGGAAGTTGCTGCCCTTGTAGCCGACGTGTCGATTCCACACCAGTGTGGCTTTCTCACCGGCGAACATCCGCCCGCGGTAGAGCTTGAAGTCGAGACCGGCCGGGGAGAAACCATCGTCGACCGAGGCTCGGAACACATCGAGACCGTTGAGCCACGCCTCGAAGAGATCGATATAGCCCCAGCCGTAGGTGGCGTTCCACTCGCTTCCCTGGACTTCTTCGTCGTCAGTGGTGTCGCCGATCGTGCCGTTGTCGGTCCACGCGTCGGCGGCGTTGATCAGGGCGGCTTTGAGCGCCATCGGATCGTCCGAGCCACGCAGCTCGTTGAGCAGGATGAGCGCCGCGCCGACATGAGGAGCCGCCGCGCTGGTCCCGCCGAAGTTGCCCAGCCCGCCATTCGGGAGGGTCGTCATCGTGTTGGTGCCTGGAGCGGCGATGTCGGGTTTGCGTCGCCCGAGAGGCGTCGGACCCCGTCCGCTCGATAGCGTAATGACGTCGTCGTCCCGATCCTGGGTGTTCTGGTCGTTGACGTTGGCCACCGACACGCTGTTGTAGGCACGGGGCCATTCGGTGATGCTTCCCGCTCCCAGATTGCCGCGGTTGCCCGCCGACGAGCTGAGAATGACCCGCTCGTTGTCGATCAGGCCATCGACGAATTGTTCACGATTGGTGTAGTCCGAGGTCGAGGTCGGGGTCCAGCTGAAGCTGGTATTGATCACTTCGGCGTCGTCGCTCGCGCTACGCACCATCCAGTCGGCGTTGGTGCGGTAGTTGTTCAAGTTGCCGATCAACATCAGATCGATGTCGACCGCGCCGCCGCGCTCCCAACCGTCGTCACTGGCGATGATGCCGACCACCTGTGTGCCGTGCCCACCGGTGACGTTGTCGACCGTGCCACAGTCATCGTGGGTGAGAAAGCGCACGTGGTCGTGGTTGTCGTGACCGGCCTGTAGACACGTGTCGAGCACACCGACGTCCCAGATACCGCCGTTGAGGCCGTTGGGCCAGAAACCGGCACGCAGACCGGTCGATACCGAATGGTTGCCGAGATCGAGCTCCGGCGGGGTCTCCTCGACGATCCGCGCCACGCCCGGCACCTCGGCGAGCAGCAGCAGCTGATCGGCGGGCAGACGGACGATCAGTTGATTCTCGACCGGCAGTGCGCCGATCACCTTGCCACCGAGCGTGGCGATCTCGGCGCGCATCCGCTCGTGCTCACCGGCCACCGCGGCCTCGGCACGTGAGCGGATGTCCTTGCGCATCGCCTGCTCGAGCTGCTCGATCTTGCCGGCCAGGTCGTCGACGCGGGCTTGCCGCGCCTCGTCGAGCGGCTCGATCATGCCGCCGGTATGCCTACGCAGACTTTCTTCCTCGGCGGGCGTGAGACGGTCGAAGTTGCGTGCCGACCGGTGAATGTCGCGGATGCTGGCGGACATCGCCTCGATTTCCGGCAGTCGCTGATTGCGTACCTGTCGACCGATCAGGGCGCCGGGTCGATCGACTAGCTGGACGACGAGCTCGAGGACGGTATCGGCTTCGGCGCGTAGCGCTCGATCGACGAGCGTCTCGTCGACCACCGGTGGCGGGTTGTCGACCATCCGACGTTCAAAGGCGGCCTCGTCGTAGGTCTCACCATCGAGGGTGTAG
>JBCDBH010000152.1:0-13398 GCA_039184055.1 Acidobacteriota bacterium | reverse complement strand
TCGGGAGCCTTGTCGATGTTGTCGAAAGCGGTGAACTCCGCAAGGCCTTGCTCCGCCTGGATCCGGGTGATCGCCGCCGTAAGCGTCGTTTTACCGTGATCGACGTGACCGATCGTGCCGATGTTCACGTGCGGCTTGTTGCGCTCGAACTTCTCTTTGGCCATGACTGCTCCGTTCCTCTCTTGCCGATCAACCGGCGGCCTTGGCGATGACCTCTTCGCTCACCGCCTGAGGCGCTGGCTCGTAGGCATCGAATTGCATGCTGTAGTTCGCGCGGCCCTGGGTCACCGAACGCAAATCGGTGGCGTAGCCGAACATCTCGGAAAGTGGCACCTTGGCGGTGATCACCTGCGCACCGGCGCGCTGCTCCATCTGCTGCACCCGGCCGCGACGTGAGTTGAGGTCGCCGATGACATCGCCCATGTACTCCTCGGGCGTCACCACCTCGACCGCCATCACGGGCTCGAGCAGTACCGGCTTGGCCTTTTTCCAGGCATCCTGGAGCGCCATCGAGCCGGCGATTTTGAAGGCCATCTCCGACGAATCGACTTCGTGGTACGAGCCGTCGTAGAGGTCGACCTCGATGCCGTTGAGCGGATAACCGGCGAGCGGACCATTTTCCATCGCCTCGCGGATACCCTGCTCGACCGGCTTGATGAACTCGCGCGGAATCGAGCCACCGGTGATCTGGTTGTTGAACACGAAGTCCGCTTCGCTGGTCGGCCGAACGCGAATCTTGCACTGTCCGAACTGACCTTTACCACCCGACTGACGCTTGAAGTTGCCGTTGCCGTCAGCTTCGCGGGTGATCGCCTCGCGGTAGGCCACCTGGGGTCGACCGACCGCCGCCGTCACCTTGAACTCGCGCACCAGACGATCGGTGATGATCTCGAGGTGGAGCTCGCCCATGCCGGAAATCAGCGTCTGACCGGTTTCCTTGTCGGTGAAGACACGGAAGGTCGGATCTTCCTTACCGAGCTTGGCGAGCGCCTTGGCGAGCTTGTCCTGATCGGATTTGGTCTCGGGCTCGATCGATACCGAGATGACCGGCTCAGGGAAGTTGATCGACTCGAGAATGATCGGGTGCTTCTCGTCGCAGATCGTGTCGCCGGTGGTGACGTCCTTCAAACCGACCGCGGCGGCGATGTCACCGGCACGGACCTCTTTGATCTCGTCACGCTTGTTGGCGTGCATCTGCAGCAGACGACCGATGCGCTCTTTGCGATCCTTGGTGGCGTTGTGCACCGTCGTGCCCGCCTCGACCCGCCCCGAGTACACCCGGAAGTAGGCCAGCTGACCGACGAAAGGATCGGTCATGATCTTGAAGACCAGAGCCGAGAACGGCGCGTTGTCGGCCGGCTCGCGCGTCAGCGCCGTCTCTTCGCCATCGGCCGAGACACCGTCGATCGCCGGCACGTCGAGCGGCGACGGCAGGTAGTCGATCACCGCGTCGAGCAAGGGCTGCACGCCCTTGTTCTTGAAGGCGGTGCCACAGAGCACCGGCTGCAACGAGCTGTTGATCGTGGCCGTGCGCAAGGCCGCCTTGATCTCGTCGAGCGTCAGCTCCTCACCACCCAGGTAGCGCTCGATGAGCTCCTCGTCGGTCTCCGCGACCGCCTCGATGAGCTTCTCGCGATACTCCTCGGCCTGCTCCATGAGCTCGTCCGGGATGTCGACCAGGTTGTAGCTCGCGCCCATGTTCTCGGTGTCGTACTCGATGCCCTTCATCTGCACGAGATCGATGACACCGCGATAGTTGCTCTCGCTACCCCAAGGCAGCTGAATGCACACTGGATTGGCCTTGAGGCGGGTGCGCATCATGTCGACGCAACGGAAGAAGTCGGCGCCGACCCGATCCATCTTGTTGACGAAGGCCATGCGCGGAACTTTGTAGCTATCGGCCTGGCGCCACACCGTCTCGGACTGAGGCTCGACACCGGCGACCGCGTCGTAGACCGCGATGGCGCCGTCCAGAACACGCAACGAACGCTCCACCTCGGCGGTGAAGTCGACGTGACCCGGAGTGTCGATGATGTTGATGCGGTGGTCGCCCCACGAACATGTGGTGGCCGCCGAGGTGATGGTGATACCGCGCTCCTGCTCCTGGACCATCCAGTCCATGGTCGCGGTTCCCTCGTGCACTTCACCGATTTTGTAGTTGATACCGGTGTAGTAGAGGATGCGCTCGGTCGTGGTCGTCTTACCGGCATCGATGTGCGCCATGATGCCGATGTTGCGTGTTTTTTCGAGTGGGACTGTACGTGCCATGGCTCGCTAGCTCCGGAAGGCTGTTGGTCGCTCTCACTTCTCGCCGCTGTCTCGAGTCGCCGTTGCCGGACCTCGGCCGATGAATCGCCGACCCACACGAGTCGCCATCCATCGAATCTCGGTCGTCTTTCGGGGTCGCATCCGGTGGACGCGACGGAGGCTGGAGACGAAGCAACGGCGCGCCGTCCGACGCGCCGCCACCGGTATTCATCCGCGCGCTCTCGGAGCGCGCTGAGAAAGGCGCTGCAAAGCAGCGGCCGAACTCACCAGCGGTAGTGTGAAAACGCTTTGTTGGCCTCGGCCATCCGGTGGGTGTCCTCTTTTTTCTTGATCGCCGCGCCGCGATTCTCGGCGGCGTCCATCAGCTCGTTGGCGAGCCGAAGCTTCATCGTCTTCTCGTTCCGACCCGACGCACTGGTAATCAGCCAGCGCATCGAAAGAGCCAGGCGGCGTGACGGCCGCACCTCGATGGGCACCTGATAGGTGGAACCACCGACGCGGCGCGACTTGACCTCGACCACCGGCTTGACGTTGTCGATGGCGCGCTTGAATACACGCACCGGGTCGTCCTGCGTGCGCTCGCGAATCGTGTCGAGCGCATCGTAGAGAATGCGCTCGGCAATCGATTTCTTGCCGTCGCGCATGATCACGTTGACGAACTTGGTGACCAGCTGAGAGTTGTAGAGCGGATCCGGAAGGATCTGCCTTTTGGGAACTTCACGCCGTCGTGGCATCGATCATGTCCTCTCTTCGCCAGCCTTACGACTTGGGTCGCTTGGTACCGTATTTCGAACGGCCACGGCGTCGACCCTCGACGCCGACCGTATCCTGGGTGCCGCGGATCACGTGGTAACGCACACCGGGGAGATCCTTCACACGACCACCACGAATGAGCACGATCGAGTGCTCCTGGAGGTTGTGACCGACACCCGGTATGTATGTCGTCACCTCGATACCGTTGGTCAGACGCACACGCGCAACTTTGCGCAACGCCGAATTCGGCTTTTTAGGCGTCTGTGTATAGACACGCACACAGACACCGCGCTTCTGCGGCGACGCCTGGAGCGCCGGGCTCTTCGTCTTCGCTTTCTGACGCTGGCGGCCTTTGCGGACCAGCTGGTGAATCGTCGGCATCCGAAACGGTCTCCTACCCCGTCGCCGCGGGAAACGAATCCCCGACGCGGGAGTCAGCTCTCTATCGATAATCGCCCGTGGCGCGCGAAGCGCCGACGTGGCAATTGTTCTGCACCGTCGTTCTTGCACCGTGGCAATTGATCTCGAAGACGTGATGTCCTCGATCTCGCATCGAGCCGTGGAACGGTCGTGGCTCTACCGGAGGGTGGGTCAAGGGCCATCATCGAGGCTCCCGCGACTGGATCGATGTTCGATTCCGCGGGAGGGCCGCCGACTGAACCCCTCAGGCTTGCCCAAGGAAGCGGGACTATAGCAATGGGCACGTAGGCCGTCAATACCTTTCTCCCGCTCTCTCGGCCAACGCCTGGAGCTCGACAAGATAACGGAGGTGCCGGCTTATATAAAGACGTCACGATTCATATTGAGACGTCGCGATGGCCAGCGCCTCGTTCCCGAAGACGACGAGCCAGCAACTATGCACACAGGCAAAACGGGTGAGGGTCTTGCAAAGACCTCAAAGCCGCGTGTTATGCTCGCGCGACAGCCGATTTTCGTCTCGATTTGCACGGAAGAGTATCGACTGGACACTCGAAATCCAACGAGCCACCGTCGAGACCGTGCATTCAATGCAAACGAGTTGTCGCACTCCAAAACGCGACCACAGACACGGGGGACAGACCAAACCATGCACCGCAGTCAGATTCGTTCGCTCTTGGTAGGCGGCCTCGCCTGCTTCCTGATTCTCACCGCCGCGCCCGTCCTGGCGCAGGACAGCCTGGTTGACTGGATCTCCGTCAACGGCCAGCCGACCCCAGAAGAGGTCAAGGCCATCCAGAACCAGACTGCCGCCTTCGTCCAGCCGATCCCCGCTGGCACGGTCACCACCTTCACCGATCGCATGGCGTTCGAAGCGATGTTCCCGGGCCTGCCGCTCGAGACCTTCGACAACACGGGTGTTGGCGCAGGCGCGATCACCGGCTGCGTGGCGCCCTTCAACAACGCCACCACCAGCGCCCCGTGCTACAACGCTGGCGACCTGATCCCGGGCTTCAGCATCCAGGACAACCCGCTCAACGACGCCGGTGGCGGTAGCCCGACGGGTGTCGTGGTCGTTGGTGTCGGCGCGTTCAGCAACTCGACGCCGACCGTCGCCGCCAACACCTTCGTCGACTCGTTCGATCTCATCTTCGACGCCACCGACGTCACCGCGGTCGGCGGGCGTCTGGTGACCTACACCACCGAAGGCAACGTCAACGTCGAGGTCTATGACACCGGCGACGTGCTGATCGACATGTTCACCGCCCCGGCGACCTTCGACGGTACCTTCCTCGGTATCTCGTCGCCGACCCCGATCGGTCGCATCAACATCTTCGATCCGAACGGTGGCGCCGAGGGTCTCGACGACCTGCAGTTCGGCGCGGGCACCCCGCAGCTCTCCCTCACCGATGGCTCGCTGATCCTCGATCAGCAGGGCTTCGTCGAGACCTGCTTCACCAACACCTCCAACGTCAACGGCATTCTCGAGCCTGGTGAGACCATCACCATCGCGCCGTCGCTGAGCGCCTCGGGTGGCGACTTCACCGGTGTCACCGGTACCCTGACCACCCTCGACCCGAACATCTTCATCGTTTCGGGCTTCTCGAACTACCCGGACATCACGGACGGCAGCAGCGCCGGTCCGGACGTTCCGTTCCAGTTCTACCTCGAGCAGGCGACCCCCTGCGAGTCGATGATCTCGCTCGACTTCGTCATCGCCTCGAACGAGGACAGCTTCGACTTCACCCTCGACGGTGACGTCGGTGAGTCGGTCTCCCTGACCGGTGCTGGCTTCTCGCTGCCGGACAACGATCCGACTGGCGGCTCGTCCGACATCATGGTCGGCCCCGACGTGGCGCTGAACGACCTCGACGTGCAGATCGTCACCACGCATACGTGGGTCGGCGACCTGATCATCTCGCTCACCGGTCCGGACGGCACCGTCGCCATCCTCGACCGCCCGGGCGTCCCGGCCTCGATGTTCGGTTGCGGTGACAACAACTTCGACCTGACCTTCGACGATGACTCGGCTGTCGTTCCCGAGGACATCTGCTCGGTCGGTAACGACGACACGCCGTGGCTGACCGGTGATGCCGCCCCGATCGGTTCGCTGAGCACCTTCACCTCGACCGCCGGTACGTGGACGCTGAGCGTCAGCGACAACGCCGCTGGCGACACGGGCACCATCGACAGCTGGACCCTGATCACCGATCCGGCGATCAGCGGTACCTGCAACATCTGTGCGGATCCGCGTCCGGGCACGGGCATCGACTTCACCGAGATCCCGACCCTCGGCGAGATCGGCCTGATGCTGCTCATCGCCCTTCTCGGTGGCGCCGCGGTCTTCATGATGCGTCGTCGCTGATCGAGGCAACCACGACCTGGAAACAGGTCGTGTGATGAAAAGGGGTATGGGGCTCACGCCACATACCCCTTTTTCTTTTGGCGGCCAGACCTTCAAAAACGATATGCCTTAGACTCAAAGACGCCTCGGCCTCAACCAGCTCCTGGAGGTACAGATTATGCTCCTCATGCGCGTGCTCGCGATCCTGTGTGTCTTCGTCCCACCCCTCCTTGCCCAAGAAAGCCTGATCGATTGGGCTGCCGTCAACGGCCAGTCGACCCCGGAAGAAGTCAAGGCTCTCCAAAACCAGAACGCCGCCTTCGTCCAGCCGATCCCGGCTGGCACGGTCACCACGTTCGCCGATCGCACGACCTTCGAAGCGATGTTCCCAGGCCTGCCGCTCGAGACCTTCGATATGACCGGTGTCGGCGCGGGCGCAATCACCGGCTGTGTGGCGCCGTTCAACAACGCCACCACCAGCGCCCCGTGCTACAACGCTGGCGACCTGATCCCGGGCTTCAGCATCCAGGACAACCCGCTCAACGACGCCGGTGGCGGTAGCCCGACGGGCATCGTCACCCTCGGTGTCGGCGGCTTCAGCAACTCGACCCCGACGGTCGCCGCCAACACCTTTGTCGACTCCTTCGACCTCTTCTTCGACGCCACCGACGTCACGGTGGTCGGCATGCGTCTGGTGACCTACACCACCGAAGGCAACATCAACGTCGAGGTGTACGACACCAGCGACGTTCTGATCGACAGCTTCACCGCGCCGGCCACCTTCGACGGTACCTTCCTCGGTATCTGGTCGCCGGTCGCGATCGGTCGTATCAACATCTTCGATCCCAACGGTGGCGCCGAAGGTCTCGACGATCTGCAATTCGGCACGGGCACCCCGCAGCTCTCCCTCACCGACGGCTCGCTGATCCTCGATCAGCAGGGCTTCATCGAGACCTGTAACTCCAACACCGCTAACGTCAACGGGATCATCGAGCCGGGTGAGACGATCACCTTCTCGCCGTCACTCAGCGCCAAAGGTGGCGATTTCACCGGCGTCACCGGTACCCTGACCACTCTCGACCCGAACATCTTCATCTTGTTGGGCATCTCGAACTACCCGGACATCATGGACGGCGGCAGCGCTGGTCCGGACGTTCCGTTCCAGTTCTACCTCGAGCAGGCGACCCCCTGCGCGTCGCTGATCTCGCTCGATTTCGTCATCGCTTCGAACGAGGACAATTTCGACTTCACCCTCGATGCCGACATCGGTGAGTCAGTCGACCTGACGGGCGCTGGCTTCTCAGTGCCGGACAACGATCCGGGTGGCGGCTCGTCCGAGATCGTGATCGGCCCTGACGTGACGCTGAACGACCTAGACGTGCAGATCGTCGCCACGCACACCTGGATCGGCGACCTGATCATCTCGCTCACCGGTCCGGATGGCACCGTCGCCATTCTCGACCGCCCGGGCGTCCCGGCCTCGACCTTCGGTTGCGGTGACAACAACTTCGACCTGACCTTCGACGACGACTCGGCTGTCGTTCCCGAGGACATCTGCTCGGTCGGTAACGACGACACCCCGTGGCTGACCGGTGATGCCGCTCCGATCGGAGCGCTCAGCACCTTCACCTCGACCGCCGGTACGTGGACACTGAGCGCCAGCGACAACGCCACTGGCGACACGGGCACCATCGACAGCTGGACCCTGACCACCGATCCGATCATCGAAGGTGTCTGCAATGTGTGCCCGGACTCCCCACCGATTTTCGCCATCGATGCGATTCCGACCCTCGGCGAAATGGGTCTGGGGCTGCTGATCGCCGCGCTGGCGGCAGCCGCCGTCTTCACGCTGCGGCGGCGAGGCTAGGCTACGCGGGCACCGTAGAGCGCCAGGTACGCCTCGAGGGTTTCGAGCGCGAGGCGATCGGCGGGGGTCGTGACCACGCGGATGCCGGCATGACGAAGCTTCTTCGACAGATCGCGATTGGCCAGCTGGAGATCGAGCGCGGCGACCTGAGCATAGGTTTCGGCGACGGTGTCCGGCGCGTCGAAGGCCAGGGCGCGGAGCTCGGGATCTTCGAGATTGAGCAGGATCGGTCGGTGACGACGCTCGAGACGGAGCAACGCCGACCGTAAGAGTTCGGCCGCCGCGAGATCGACCACCGATGTGAAGAGGAGGACCGTGGCGCGTCGCGGTTCGAGCTCGATCGCGCGTTCGGCCACCAGGTCGTAGGCCGGTTCCACGAGCCGAGCTTCGAGATCGTAGAGCGCGGCATAGGCCTGTGGCACGTGACGGGGCGAGGTGACCCGCACGACCCGCTCGATCCGGTCGGTGAACGCAACGACCGTAACGCGATCACCACGCGCCACCGCCACCCGGGTCAGCGCCAACGCGGCGGCCAAGGCGTCGTCGACCTTGGCGCGTCCGGTTCCGGCGTCGTTCCCCGACATGCCACGACCACAATCGAGCAGGATCAACACCCGCGCGCCACGCTCCCACGTGTCCTCACGGGTCACCAACTTTCCATGCCGAGCGGTGGCCTTCCAATGGATCTTGCCGAGCGGGTCGCCAGGCAGATACGCCCGGAGCGCATAGGGCTCCGAGCCCATGCCACGGAGACGTCGTGGGTTGGTACCGAGCGCGCGGCGGTGGGCGAGGAAGAGCAGTCGCCCGACACGACCGTCCCACCTGACCTTCGGAAAAACTTTTTGAGGCGTCGCGGCGATCAGCTCCCTTTGTGCCCAGGCGAATCCCCATGGACCGAGCACCCGCGCCATCAAAGGCCCAGCCTCGTGTTCTCCACGACGTCGCGGCACGATTTGATAGCGCCAAGGCAGGGCCGAGCGCGCGGCAAGGGTGGTCTCGAGACGGGCGGGCAGCTCGGTCAAGCCTGGATGAAGCGTGTCCCGCAGCCTTGCCGAGAGCGCGCGATCACCGGGATTCGTGAGCAGGATCTCGAGCGTTGCCGCGGCGTGTTGATGCAGCAACGGCGGCCAGGTGCGCGCGGCACGCAGCTCGAGACGCCGCGCACGGACGAGGTCGATGGCGAAGAGCAAGAGAATCGCCAGGTCGACGACGATCGCCACGATGAAGAAGCTGGGCACCGCGACACTCGCCACGATCAACAACGTCGCCGTACCGAGCAGCCAGAACACACGGGTCGTCGGCATCTCAGAGCCACTCTCGAGCCATCATGCCCCCGATCCTAATACGACGGGGCCCTAAAACTTCGAGGACCCTGACGACCGACGGCGCACCCCCGCACCTTTCTTGCACGATCGCTTTGAGTTATCCTTTTCTCTCATCGAGAACATCCAGCGGTCTCTGGCTGGTCGAGCTTTGCACCAGCACGCCGAGGCCAAGGGGAAGACATGCACGATTTTCTTTCGGTGCCGTCACACCGCCACCTCGTTTCGAAAGCCCTTTGCATCATGACAGTCATGGCTTGTGCATGGTTCGCCAACACGGCCAGCCATGCACAAACCACTCTACTTTTCGAAGATTTCGAAACCGAAGACAAGACGCCACCACTCGACACCGGCTGGACCAACGATGTCGCCAACCCGGTCGATTGGATCGCTTTCTGTGGCATTACACCGACGAGCGAAACCGGTCCGTTTTTTGATCACACCACGGGCTCGGGAGACGGTCTCTACATTTACATCGAATCGAGCGAGATCTCACCGGGTATTCCCTCGGCGGGTGATTTCGTCGTGCTGCGCTCGCCGATCATCGATGCGACCGGGGTCAACAATCCGGTGGTGAGCTTTTGGTACCACATGTTCGACGATCTCGAGATGTCGATGGGTACGTTGCGTCTCGACGTGCTCGAAGAAGGTGTCACGACGCATGTCGGGGTGTGGTCGCAATCCGGCAATCAAGGCAATCCATGGCAATTCTCCGAGCCCATCCCGCTCGGCCCGGTGCTCACCGGAGGCGGTACCGGCAATATTCAGCTGATCTTCCACGCCACGCTCGGAGGTCCACCGGTGTGGCGCAACGACATGGCGCTCGACGACGTCCTGGTGCGTGAGCCTCCCGACATCGATGTCGGCGTGGTGGCCATCACCTCACCGGTCACGGGCGTCGATCTCGGGCTCGAAACCGTCACGGTGACGATCGAGAACTTCGGCGATCTCCCACAAAGCGACATTCCGGTGCAGTACACCATCGACGGTGGCTCACCGGTGATCGAGACCTTCCCGGGTCCGATCGCCGCCGGAACCCGCGCCGATTTCACCTTCAGCACCCAGGCCGATCTGTCTTTTCTCGGCGCCTACGTCTTCGAGGCGGAGACCGACCTGGCAGGTGACCTCACGGCGAGCAACAACAGCGTGCAACGAATCGTCCAGAACATTTCCAATCTCGCTCTTTTCAGCGACGATTTCGAAACCCAGGACGTCGGTTCACCGGCGCTCGAAAACGGCTGGACCAACGATGTCGGCAACACTGTCGACTGGCTCGCCAACCAGGGTCCCACGGATTCCGACGCCACCGGTCCGAGTGTCGACAACACCAGCAATAGCGCGCTGGGGACGTATCTCCACATCGAGTCGTCGTCGCCCGCCGTGGTCGATGACGTCATCATCCTCGACAGTCCGCTGATCGACGTCTCGGGTCGAGCGCCGCAGCTACGTTTCTTCGTGCACATGTTCGGAGCGTCGATGGGCACGCTCGCGGTCGACGTGATCGAAGAAGGCGTCGGCACCATAACCGACGTCTGGACGCTGAGCGGTGATCAGGGCGATCTGTGGCAAAAGGTCGTGGTCGACATCGCTTCGGTGCTCACCGGTGGAGGCACCGGAAATATCCAGGTTCGCTTCCGCGGCACCCTCGGTGGTCCCGACGCCTTTCGCAACGACATGGCGATCGACGACGTCAGCGTGGTCGACGTCTCGGCCGATATCGCCGCGTCGGTCGACAACGGTGCGGACGGTGTCGTGCCTGGCGAGCCGGTGACCTACATCATCAGCGCCACCAATCTCGGCCCGGGCACCATTCTCGGCGCGTCGGTGAACGCGACCTTCCCGCCGATCTTCACCGACTGCACGTGGACCTGCGCCCTCACCGGCCCTGGAACCTGCACCGCCGGTCCGGTGAATGGCGCGATCGTCGACACCATCGACCTCGCCGCGACGGTCGAAGCCGATTACACCGTGACCTGCAACGTCGACCCGGACGCCACCGGCAATGTCGCCATCACCGCCACCGCGACCTCGTCGGCCACCGATCCCTTCCCGGGCAACGACACCGCCACCGACGACGACCCGCTTACCCCGATGGTCGATCTACAGGTCACCAAGGATGACAACCGCTTCAACGTCATCGCGGGCTCAGCGGTCGAGTATCGCGTCACGGTCACCAATCCCGGGCCGAGCTTCGCCGAGAACGTCAGCGTGGTCGACGACCTCCCCGCCCTGGTGGAGAACGTCACCTGGACCTGCGAGCCCTTTGGCGGCGCCATTTGCCCGGATACCAACGGCACGGGGGATCTCGACGCGCTCGTCGATCTACCCGAGCTCGGCGCTAGCGTCCTGTTCACCTTTCAGGGCACGATTTCGGCCGCCGCGCCGCTCGGCGTGTTGAGCAACACCGCCACCGCGACGCCACCGGACGGCACCGGGGAGATCGACAGCGGCGACAACTCGGCGACCGACGACACGAATATCGCGCCGGTCGACATTTTCGAAGACGGGTTCGAAAGCGGTGACACCACCGCGTGGTCGTCGACGGTGAACTAGCTCACTGCCATTACAGCTGCCGAGCCGTCAGCCACCACGCTTCCAGCGCACGAGGTTGAGCCGAAGCTTTTCCTGCTCGAGAAGCGCCAGGTCGGCGGGATCACCCTCGAATCGCACCTCGGTGACCTCGCGATCCTTGGCGACTCGTCGCGTCATCATGTAATGGCCCTGACCCCGCTCCCGGCGCAGATAGTGCCACTCGAGCAGATGGCGACCGTAACGCAACGGGGGCAGCTGCTCGAGACCGTCGTCGAAGACCTCGTAAGGCACGACCACGACAAAGGTGTACGCCGGGTCGAATTTGACCTTGGGTGGAATCCGAACCGGCGGGCACGCGCCGTCGATACACGGCTGGGTCTCGAGCTCCATGATCGGTTTGAGCTCGAGCCACGGCTGTACGATGGCGACGAGCTCGGGCCCTCGCACCTTTGGAAATTCGGGTAGGGCCCGTGTCATCAACGCCTCGTCGGTGGCATCGATCCGCCGCTGCCACACGTGATCGATACGCGACGCGCGACGCACCACGACATCGGCGAGCTCGACCAGCTCGGGGTCGAGGCGATCGAGATCGTCGACCACCTCGAGCGTGCCTTCGCGACGTAACAAGACCGGCGTGGGTTCCCAGGGTGGCTCGGCGGCATACGGTTGTTCGGCAAGCACCCAACGACCGTAACGCGGCCGTAGGAGGTCGTTGAGCCAGATGACGATCCAATCGGCGGTCGTGGGCGTGAGGCTGCGATAGACATAGCTCGGCCCAGGTGGCACGAAACAGCCCAAGAAAAGCAGCACGACCAGCCCGGCCAGCACGGGGTGACCCAGACGGGGTACGCGTTCGCCGAGCCGTCGCCCTCCCTCGAGCAGCAGCCACACCATGCCGAGAATGACGAACGGCACCACCGGCAAGAAATTGTTGGGTTTGAAATAGGCGGTCTGCACCGAGTAGGCGAGGGTGTAGACGACCGGATAGCTCAGCGCCATGACGCCGTGAAGGGTTCGTGGTGGCAGCTCGGTGGTCGTCGCATTCGCCGATCGCAAGCGGGCGAGCACGCCTTGTCCGGTCCTCTCCCGACGCACCAGCAGCACGGCGATCACGACGAGTCCGAGCACACCGAGCACGCCACCGACCCACCCCAGGACGTTCGCGTCGACAAAGAACTCCATCGCCTTGACCGGGATCTGCCAATGCTGCATGTCCTGCCAATCGGCGCGCATGGCGTAATCGCGCTGAAGCCCGCTCAAATATCCGAGGTAGTGCATCCAATACGGATTCATCAGGATGAAAAAGAGCGCGCTCGCACCACCGGCAACCGTCAACATCACCAGCCGACGTCGCTCATGACGACCGAGGATCAGGGCGGCACAGGTGATCGGGAGAGCGATGAAGCCACCGGTGAGCTTGGCGCTCATGGCGATGGCGATGGCGAATCCGACCACGAGATGACGACCAACGGTGGGTCGTTCGACGGCGCGCAGCGAGGCATGAAAGGCCCACAGCACGCCAAAGACGAGGAGCGCGTCGGGCTTGTAGTAGCCGGACGCGTGGATATGCCACGGCATGAACGCCAGCGTCGTCGCGGCGAGCAGCCCTCCCGTCGGTGAGATCAGCCGTCGACCCACGAGGTGGATCAAGAGAATACCGAGAAGACCGAAGAACGCCTGGGTGAAGCGGATGACGTAATAGACGTTGGCGGTCAGATTGCCGTCGTCGGCGACGATCGCCAGCCGTGGGTCACCCGTGGCCTGCAGCGCCCACAGGATCAGCGTCGGTGGCAGGTTGAAGACCGGCGATGGATAGTAGCCGCTCGCCGGTTCGAGCGTCTGTGTAGCGAGCAGCGAGCGAACGTTCTGCAAGCTGTATTGCTCGTCCCAAAAAC
>JBCDBH010000151.1:0-13409 GCA_039184055.1 Acidobacteriota bacterium | reverse complement strand
GTGTGACCGCCTTCCCAAGCATCGCCGTCCGCAAAGTCAGTGCCGGCGAGGCGGTGATAGGAGCTCGCCCGAGCCTCGACCACACCCTCGTCGAGCAGGAAGTTCCGCGCTGAAAACGACGTAGCTTCATCACTTTGTGCCGCCTGGGCACGAAGAAAAGATGCGGTCGGTGAGTCGTCTCGAGAAAACGCTGGATGTTTCATGTTAGGTGTCGGGATGGATGGCGACAACGAACTTCGAAGTCGGTTAGCTGAATCAATCTACTGGATAGAACCCAACTAGAACCATAAAGCACTCAATTTCCCGTATTTTACCGCAAAACCCTGAACCTGTCATGGTTTGCGAAGAGCTGAAGCCAGCCTCCAAAGTGGGTGGACTCTACTCGGGCAACATCCCGCTCTCGAAATCTTCCAAGTAGAGGATCTCCAAGTGCTCGTCGGCCCCGAGATCCCAGGCGCCATCGCGGCCTCGACGATCGAAGTCGATGTCGTTGCGCGTGTGCCGCCAGTCGAAGACGGGGGTATCGGGACCGGTGGGACCCTGCGGGTCGGGAAGCAGGTCGCGGACGCAGGTGTCGTAGAAGTTGAGACGACCGGGCGCTTGGCTTTCGCGGAATTCGATCTCGCAGGCGAAGGAGTTGGTTTCGGCGCCGCTGGAGCTGCGCCACGACGCTAGGCTGGCGACGGGGTTGTCGTTCCATTCCCAGCTCGCGTCGGGGTCGAAGACGTTGCGATCGGCCTGGTAGCCGGTGACGTTGTAGGTGGTTTGGATGGCCCGGTCGCCGTTGCCGAGATCGGCGATGATGTTGTTGTAGATCTCGATGTTCTGAGGCACGAAGGCGTGGTCGCTGGTTTCGGGATTGCCGATGACGATCGCACCGTGGCGATTGATGTCACCGATCATGGTGTTGTGAGCGATACGGATTTGACTGGTGTCGGGAAGGGTTTGGTGGCCATTGCGAATCCAGATGGCGGCTTCCCAACCGGTGGACGAGATCAGGACGTTGTTGGTGATCTCGACCAGCCCGATCATTTCGTCCGGATCGTTGTCACCCGCGGCGGCGGTTTGAATCATCGCGTCGCCGAAGCGCCAGGCCTCGTAGTCGTTGGTGATGAGGTTGCGATCGATGTAAATCTCATCGACGGGACGCGCGTCGTTGTCGTCACAGAAGCCGTTGGAGAAACCCCGGACGGTCACGGCGATTTTGTTGTCGACGATGTGGTTGTTGCGGATGTGGAAGTCCTGGCTACATTGCGACACGTCGAGAAAGCGCGCCCCGGTCGGCCCACCTTCGGGCTTGGGCTCCCACGCGGCGACGTTGGCGTCCCAGATCGAATCGAGGATTTCGACCCCGCTCACGTCGCCCCATAGACGAAAGGCGGTGGTGGCGGCGGAGTCACCACATTGCGAGAAGTTGCAGCCACGCGCCGTACGGGTGATGTTCTGAAATCGAAACGGCCCGCTATCGGGTTGGCTTTGATCCGACGGGGGCACTTCGCCACGCACGAACCAACCGCCGTTGTCCGCCACCAGGATGTTCTTGAATTGCACGTTGCGTGGCCGGGTGCCACCGGTGAAGAAGTTGATCGCCACCACCGAGGATGCCTGGGAGCTGGGCAAGGTACGAGCGCGGTTGATGTCGATCAGCTCGAGGTCGTGAAAGAAGAGGAAACGAAGACGCTGCACGCTGCCGGTCGGGCTGAAGCGCACGAAGCCGGTGCTCGTGGCGCTGGTGGACGAGCCGTAGCCTTCCACGCGGAAGTGCGCCATCTCGATCCACTGGGTTTCCCAATTGACCACGAAGGCGCGATCGAGACCGTCACCGTCGAGCACGGCGGTATCGTCATTGTCGAAGGGCGGATAGCGACCGTCGTTGTCGGAATCCCAGCCGACCAGCATGGTGGGATCCAAGGGGTAGTACCAGTTGCGGGTCTCGCTGCCGGTTCCCGCGACCTGGTAGGCACCGGGGTTGGCTCCCGCGTCGCTCATGCTGTAGCCACCGAACGCCGGTGAAATCGACTCCTCGGCACAGGTACCCCGAAAGCAAACGATGTCTTCAGCGCCGTCGCTCGGGCCGTCGGCGCGGGTGCCCCAGGCGTAGGTGATCGTGCGACAGGGCGCCCCGGGCGCGCCACAGCTCGGCAGATCGACCCCGGTTTGGCAGTCGACGTAGATCAGATCTTCGGACACGCCGTCGCTATCGGGATCGGTGGTGACACCGTCGCAGACGTCGCAGTCGCCCGCGCCACCGAACACACCGTCACGATTCATGTCGAAACCACAGGCGCGGGCTTCGTAGCCACGGGGTGGCGCGGCGGCGAACGCGGCGGTGGCGAGCGAGGTAACGAGCAAGAGGAAGAAGACGGTCGTCGTACGCATGATGAAGTCTCGCGGGAGTTGATCGAGTTGGGAGCGCTTACTCTACCTGGACCCGGCCACCGAAACGTAGGAACGGGCTACCCAAAATCGCCTACTCCACCATCCGTGACGCTCGTGCCGAGCTACAATCTAGAACCCGAACATCATGACTGTCACCAGCTCGATCGGCCCGCAGTGGCCACCACGCCATGCGTCGCATCATCGGATCAAAGGAATCGACAACCGCGGCATTATCGTCTCGGGTGGACACCTGCTCGGTTTGTTGGCGACGCTCGAACCGCTGTGCGGGCGGCTCGTCCACGGACGTCAACCCGATCGGGTCAGCGTTCGTGCGTTGATCACCGACGAGGTGTTGCGCGATCGGCTGGAGCTACTCGCCCCGCTGATCGAAGTGGCGATTCCGCTGCGTGGTGATTTCGACCACATTTGGCTGGTCTACCTCGGCGCCAACGGCCCGGGACGCCAAAGCGAACCGGACGAGCTCGCGATTGCCACGGGAAACGTCGATACGGCGGCCCAGCGCGCCCGCTCGAGCTGTCGTGAGTGTCTCGAACGCCCGGTGCGAGAAGGCTATCGACTCACCGAGCTCACCTACGCCAGCCGGCAACGCAACGCCGTGCTCCAGGAGCAGATGACCGACCTCTACGGCCGGTTCGGCTGGAGCTTTGCGCAGGTCGGCGAGATTCTCCAGGATCCGAACAATCTGATCGCGGTCGCCTTCGCCGACGACCGTCCGGTGTCGGCGGGGATCGCCGAGCTCTCGGCGATTCACTTCTCGGATGGCAATACGCTCCGCGTGGCCGAGCTCACCGAAGCGTCGACCCTCGAGGATCATCGCGGTCACGGTCTCTACACCGGAGTCGCGGCGACGCTGATGACCGCCGTCGCCCAACGTTCGGCGACGGGAGAGTTTCTCGGTGGCGCGGTCGATCTGGTTTTCGGTGAGTGCAGCGGCTACGACCCGGGCGTGCTGCATGCGTCACAGCGGCTGGGTCGCACCTTTGCCCGGGTGGCCGCCCGCGAGCACGGTCTCGACTTCCCGGGTTTTCTCTCGCAGCACGTGCCGATCGCCGGTGGCGCGGCGCGCAAGAGTCGATATCACGACCTCTTTCCGTCGTTCATCGTCCGCGCCGATCTGGAAGCGTTCGTGGTTTCCTAAAACGCGCTCAGCAGGTCGTCCTACATCGCGCTCAGCAAGTCGGCATCGAGCAGGGCGCGCGCCGCTTTGAGGATGGTGGTGTACGGCATGCCGGAGCGCTTGGCGATGTCGAGCAGGTCGTGCTTACCGTCGCTCATGTTGAGCACCCACAACAACGCCAGCTCGGTTTGCCGAGCGTCGTCGTCGCCACCACCGATGGCGCGATAGAGACCGCGTCGACCGAGCTGTGGCTCGCCGTAGGGAGCGGTGTTGCGATAGCGATGGTTGGTTTCGAGCACCCGAACGATCTCGAGCAGACGGTGCAGCGACGTACCGAGATGCTCGCCACGCACCAAATCGAGGTTGTCGTCGCTGGTGTGGTACTCGGGATAGCGGCCCCACGGGGTGCGTGAGAACACACCGACTGGCAGGCGCCAGCCGGGGCTGTTGTATTGCCGCTCGTCGTAGCCGAAGGGCACGAACGGTTCGATCTCGTGCGGCAGTCCGCGATCGGCGAGCACCTGGGCGACGGCACGATCGATCTCGGTGTCGCCAGCGAAGGTGTTCTTGTAATGAAAGCCGCCACCATCGCCTAGGTTGGCGACCACCAAACCGTGCACCACGTTGCGGGCATGGTTGGACTGGGTGGCGAGCCAGGTGATCGCGCCGATGGTGCCGGGCGCGTAGACCACCCGATAGGTGTAACGCGGCCGATCGCCCACCGTGGCGGCGAGATGATCGAGGGTGCGCGCCAGGTAGGTGGCGACGGCGATCCCAGAGAGGTTGTCGTTGGCAAGCCGAGGATGACAGCTGTGCACCGAGATGAGCACGGTCTCGGCCTGCTCGCCGGGGAGCACGGCTTCGGCCCAGGTGAGGTGGCCGTTGTCGAGCTCGCCGTCGATCACCACGTGGTAGAGCCCGTTGCGATCGAGCCGTTCGAACTGCTCGTGGGTGAGACAGAAGCCCCACTGTTTTTTGTAATACGAGGTGCGATACGGAATCGCGCGGGGCCGATCGGGCAGAGTGTGCAATTGCCGCTCGAGTGACGAGAACGGCAGGATGCATTCGATCGGCATCGAATAGCCCATCAGATGCAGGTTGTGATCGGCGACGTCGATGACCCGCTGACCGCTCGCCCGATGGACGACATAGGCCTCGCGAATATTCCACTCCTCGGGCACGGTCCAATCGGCCACCTGGGTACCCGTGGGCACCTCGTGCACGTCGAGAGCGATCTTCTCGCCGACCCGTCGCAGCGTTTCGCGAACGCCGTCACCGGTGATCGAACGCTGGATCGGATAGAGCTCGCTGACGAAGTCGTACATCTCGTCGCCGACGGTCTCGACGTCGAGACCACGGAGCACGCGATCGAGCTCTCGAGCAAAGGGCGCGGCGACCGGCATCAGGTGGCCTCGGCTTCGGAGCTCGGAACGTAGTCCGGACTGTTTTGGTAGTCAGGAAAACCACGGTCGCGATCGGAGATCATCGTCACCTCGAGCGGCCATGCGATCGTGAATGCCGGATCGTCCCAGCGCACGCCACGCTGGGCTTCGGGGTAGTAGAACTCGGACATCTGGTAGAAGACCTCGGTGGCGTCTTCGAGCGATTGAAAGCCGTGCGCCACGCCGCCCGGGATATAGATCGACATGCGGTTCTCGGCGCTGAGATCGACCCCGACGTGTTGACGATAGGTCGGCGAGTCGGGACGCAGATCGAGAATCACGTCGTGAATGGCGCCACCGGTGCAGCGCACCATCTTGATCTCTTCGTAGGGCGCCGCCTGCCAATGCATACCGCGCACGGTGCCCTTGGCGTGGTTGACCGAGATATTGCACTGCACCACCAGCGGATCGAGATCGCGGGCCTCGAGCTCGCGACGGCAATAGGTGCGGGCGAAGAAGCCACGTCGATCTTCGATCCGCTCGGGCTCGAGCAGGAAGGCTCCGGGGATGGCTAGCTCGTGGAAGATCACGTCGGCTCCCTGGGGGCTGGGTCGGGCGTCAGGCGATGACCGTCAAGTCGGGGACGGCGACGACGAATTTGCCTCCCCAATCGCGAATATCGCCCATCTGCTCGATGATTTCGTCTTTGAGATTCCACGGCAGGATAAGCACGTAGTCGGGCTTGACCTCGCGGATGGCGTCGGGCGAACGGATCGGAATCCGGGTCCCGGGAAGGTACAGATCCTGTTTGTGCGGACTGCGATCGACGGTGAAATCGAGAAAGTCGGTGCGGATGCCGCAGTAGTTGAGCAGGGTGTTGCCTTTGGCCGGCGCACCGTAGCCCACGACCCGCTTGCCGGCGTCTTTGGCGTTGGTCAAGAAATTCAGCAGGCGACGTTTGGTGATCCGTACGCGCTCACCAAAGGCGTCGTAGGGCGCCAGCGTCAGATAGCCATCGCGCTCTTCGCGATTCGCCAGCTCGGTCACCGCTTTGCTGATCTCGCCCCCCACCGTGGCGCCACGATGACGGGCATAAACCCGCAGCGAGCCACCGTGGGTCGGCAGCTCGTCGACGTCGAAAACCTCGAGCTCATAGGCGGCGAGAATCCGTCGCACGGTGGAGAACGAGAAATACGAGAAATGCTCGTGGTAGATGGTGTCGAATTGGTTGTTCTCGATCAGCTGGACGAGATGGGGGAACTCGATGGTGATCACCCCTTCGTCGGCCAGCGCGATCGCCATACCTTCGACAAAGTCTCGTAGATGCGGCGTGTGGGCGAGCACGTTGTTGGCGGCCATCAAATCGGCCTTCTCACCCGCCGCCGCCATCTCACGCGCTAGCTCGGTGCCGAAGAAGGCGACCCGCGTGGTGACGCCGAGCTTCTCGGCGGCTTCGGCGACGTTGGCCGCCGGCTCGATACCGAGCACCGGGATCTCGCGCTCGACGAACCAGCGCAAGAGATAGCCGTCGTTCGACGCGATCTCGACCACCCGTGATTCGCCGTCGAGGCTGAAACGCTCGGTCATCGCTTCGGCGTAGCGTCGCGCGTGCTCGAGCCAGGTGTCGGAGTAGGACGAGAAATACGCGTAATCGCTGAAGATCGCTTCGGGTGATTCGGCGGCCGGCAATTGCACCAGCCAGCTCTCGTCACACACATAGGTATGGAGCGGATAGAAGGTCTCGGGCTCGCCGAGCTGCTCGGCGCTGCGATAGGCGTTGGCGAGCGGCGACATACCGAGATCGACGAACGTGTGACGCAGGGGCTTGCCGCTGAATCGGCAGACGGGCTGGCTCATAGGCTGGACGTGTCGCTCAGAAGGTCATGGAGCTGGTTCACCAAAGCCGATTGGGCTCCGGTCCGAGGCGCGCGAATGCTAGCATGCCGGAGTTGGCCATGCCTGGCACCCCCGTGCACACCCCCCCTGACGCCTCGCTCCCCTCGACCCGACCGGGTTATTGGCTCCACGTTGCCCATTTGGCGACCGTGTGGGGCATCGCCGCGTCGAACGGCTTTCAAGCCCTGCTCGGCTTTTGGGCCGGTTGGTATTGGTGGCGGCTCAGCCGCGCCGGTCGTCGACTCGGCGTGTGGGCGGCGGGCTTTCCGGTGATGGTGCCGCTGGTGATCTACATCATCGCGCTCATCGTCGCGGTGATCTTCTCGGTCGACCGTAGCGCCTCGGTGGGCGAGCTACGCGACATCCTGGCGCTCACCACGCTGCCGCTCACGCTGATGTTCTTCCGTGGCACCCGCGACGTGCGGCGAGCGATCGAAGTGTTGATCGCGATGTGCGTGCTGTCGGCGATCTACGGGCTAGCGCAGTATTACCTCACCGATTACGGCGATCTGCACAACCGGATCAAGGGACCGTTCTCGCACTATCAGACCTACGCCGGGGTCTTGCTGATCGGCGATCTCCTGTTGCTGGCGCGCATGGTCGGCACCGACGCCTGGCGTCGCGGCTGGGCGTGGGGAGCGCTGGCGGTGATCAATTGGGCGCTGCTCGCCAGCCTGACACGCGGTCCGTGGGTGGCGGCGGCGGTGACCTTCGGGGCGTATGTGATCGTGCGTCTGCGGCGCTATCTGCTTTTCTACGTCATCGCCGCGATGCTCTTCCTGCTGCTGGCGCCCGATCCGTGGCTCGATCGACTGCGGTCGATCGGCGATTTGCAGGATGCGTCGAATTACGACCGTCTGTGCATGGTCGAAGCCGGCCTCTACATGATCGGTGAGCGACCGCTCTGTGGGCTCGGTCCGGCGATGGTCGAGGAGCTCTATCCGCTGTACCGCCATCCGACCGCGCCACGGATCAACGTTCCCCATCTTCACAACTCGTTTCTCCAGCTCACCGCCGAACGCGGCGTCCTGGCGCTCGGCGCCTATATCTGGATGATGGTGGCGGCCTTCGGATGGGCGTATCGACGCTATCGAGACGAAGGCAGCGCAGGTGGCATACGCGCCGATCTCTGGCTCGGGGTGCTGATGGCCCTGGTCGCCTTCAACCTCGCGGGCCTCTTCGAAGACAATTGGAGCGATGGCGAGGTCCAACGGCTGGTGCTCTTTCTTCTCGCCGTGCCCTGGTGTCTGCAACCCGCGACCCGTGAGGATGAGCCGGAACGCCCGGGCACCGGCCCGATTCCGCCCCCCGAGACGACTCGATGACGACACCTTCTCGTTCCACGCCTTCTCGTTCCGCGCACCGGATCGCCACCATCTTGCTCGTCGCCACGACCATACTCGTGGGAGCGTGCGATATGCAGCCACGTTTTATCGACAAACGCGAGACCGACCCGCGTCCCAATGTGATGGTGGTCGTCACCCACGGGCTCGGTTCGACCGATCTGGGTCGTGACGATACGCCCGAGATCGACGCCATGGCCATCGACCGTCTCGCCGGCACGCTCGAGCTTACGGCGGATCGCCAGGGCGCCGACGAGGTGGTCACGGCGCTGCTCACCACCCGTGACGAGCGCTTGCTCACCGAGCGACTCACCGACGTCGGGTATCAGGTCGGTGCGTTCGGGGTATGGCCCGAAGGGCGGCTCGGCGCCCCTCATGAAAAAGGCGTGTCGACCTTTCTCGGCTTCACCAACGCCGACGAGGTACTCGGCTTGGGCAACCTGCGGATTCGTCAGGTGGTCGACCTGACCACCGCCGAGGTCGGCACCAACCCGACTCAATACATTCCCGATTTGATGTGGCGGGACGCGCGGAGCTTTGTCCGGCTCAATGCGGCGGCGCCGACGTTCGCACTCTTCGCGGTGCCGTTGCCCGACGGCGCGCCGGCCAATCCCATCGAGCTCGGGGCGATTCTGCGACAGAGTGGCGATGCGAGTCTCGAGGACGCCTTCCGCACCGGCAACGTTGACGACGAGGTCATCCACCGTTCGCTGGTCCGCCACCTCGATCGTCATTTCGGTCGGCTGCGTGAAGAGCTCATCGACTACCGACTGACGCCGTACACCATCATCGTTCTGGTGGGCGATCACGACGGCGCGCCGATTCGGATCTGGGGCCCTGAAGCGTACCTGGCGTCGACCACGGAGGCACCGACCACGGTGGCCGAGCTCCAAGCGACCCTGTACGCGTGGATCGGCCTGGTGGACGACGACATGGAAAGCGAGGAGAACGGGGAGAGCGAGGAGAACGGGGAGAGCAACGGGGACGAATCGGCCACCGACGCCGCTCCTGAGCCGGCCGAGTCGGGTTCATGATCCCACCGCGCTGGGGGCTCGGTCTCGGCCTCGCGCTCTTCGCGATCGTCCTGGTGCTTCCCCCACCGGCCGACCTCAGCGTCGCGGGCTGGCGCGCCGCCGCCGTCGCGCTGCTCATGGCGATGTGGTGGATGAGCGAAGCGATCCCGATCGCCGCCACCGCGCTCGTCCCCCTGGTGCTCTTTCCCTCGCTCGGCATCGCCGACCTGAGCGCCACGGCGGCGCCCTACGGCAATCCGCTGATCTTCCTGTTCCTGGGTGGCGTGATGGTGGCGCTGGCGATGGAACGGTGGAATCTCCACCGTCGTCTCGCCCTGTTGGTGATCCATCGACTCGGTACCGGTGGTAGTCGGATCGTCGCCGGCTTCATGATCGCCTCGGCGTTTTGCAGCATGTGGATCAGCAACACCGCCACCGCGATGATGATGATGCCGATCGGTCTCTCGGTCACCGCGTTGCTCGACAAGGACCACGAAGCCTCGACTCGCTTCGCGACGGCAGTGATGTTGGGGATCGCCTACGCCTGTAGCCTGGGTGGCATGGCGACCCTGGTGGGCACGCCGACGAACGCCCTGCTCGCCGGCTTTTTGCTCGAAACCTGGGAGGTCGAGATCGGCTTTGCCGCCTGGCTGGCGATCGCCTTGCCGGTGACGATCATCGGTCTGCTCGCCACGTGGTGGCTGCTCACCCATCGACTTCGCGACATGGCCGTGCCCGGTGGCCGTCGTTTCATCGCCGACGAGCTCGCCGCGCTCGGTCCGATGAAACCCGCCGAACGACGGATCGCCTGGCTTTTCGGATTGACCGCGCTCGCGTGGATGACCCGGCCGTGGCTCGCGGGTCTCGTGCCGGGTCTGTCGGATCCGAGCATCGCGGTGGCCGCGGCGTTGCTGCTTTTCGTGTCGCCGGCCGGCGACGAGGAGCAAAGTCGCCTGCTCGATTGGGACGACACGGCGCGTCTGCCCTGGGGTGTGCTGGTGCTCTTCGGGGGCGGCTTCACCCTCGCGTCGGCGGTCAACAAAACAGGGCTCGCGGCGTGGATCGGAGGACGTCTGCAAGCGGTCGAGACGTGGCCGATCGTGGCGCTCGTCTTCCTGCTCGTGGTGACGATCGTGCTGCTCACCGAGCTGACGAGCAATACCGCGACCACCGCCGCGTTCCTACCGGTGGTCGCGTCCCTCGCCGTGGGAATCGGTCAGGATCCACGTCTTCTGTTGATTCCCGCGACCCTCGCCGCGAGCTGCGCCTTCATGCTGCCGGTGGCGACGCCACCCAACGCGATCGTCTATGGCAGTGGCGTGGTGTCGGCTCGCGATATGGCGCGAACGGGTTCGGGCCTCAATGTGGTGCTCGCGGTGGTGGTGACCGCGCTCTGCGTGACGCTCCTACCCCTGGTGCTCGACGTCAGTCTCGGCATCGTGCCCGACTGGGCGATCGAGCCGCAATAAACGTGACACCAGCTCGGCGAAGTAGGCTGCCGCCGGCAGCATGCGCGCACCGTGCCAGCCAAAGGCCTCGCCGTCCACCAGCACCGGCTCGGCGCCGAGCTCACGAAGCTCGTCGATGTGCTTGTCGCTGAACGGGAAGGGCTCGGACGAAGCGAGCAGGAACTCGGGACGTAGACGTCGCGCAGCATCGTGATCGAAGACCGGGTAACGCCCGTCGAGCTGGCGGGCGACGTTGACCAACCCCAACCGATCCAGGAGATCGTCGATATAGGTGTCGGCGCCGGCCACCATGAACGGTTTGCGCCAAATGAAATAGGCGACGCGTAGACCATTGGCGTCGGGAAGCTCGGCGAATGCGGCGCGGATGCGCGTGGCGAGGTCGACCGCCGCATCGGACCGGCCGATGGCTCGTCCGAGGAGCTCGATCGAGACGATCGCCGAGTCGACATCGACCGGATCGAGCACGCAAACCGGCCAGCGCTCGGCGAGCGTGTCGATCTGCCCCTCGACGTTCTCTTCACGCACCGAAATCACCAGATCGGGCTCGAGCGCCGCCACGTTGTCGATCTTGACGCGCTTGGTGCCACCGATCGAGGCCACCGTCTCGACCTCACCAACCGGATGAATACAGTAGTTCGTGCGACCGACGACGTTCGCCCCCACCCCGAGCGCGAAGAGGGTCTCCGTAGTCGACGGGCACAGGCTGATGAGACGTGTCGGCGCCTCCGGAACACGGATGACACGGCCGAGCTGATCGGTGATCTCCGTCATACCGGCACGCTACCACCGGAACGTCCTTGACAGGGCTCTTGCCGCAACTATAATCCGATCTCGGTTATACCGAAATCGTACTAAACGAGATCGGCGTACTTGAAAGGGATGATTGGTGAGATCATCGGGACGTCATGAGCACGTCGTACCGAAGCTGGTTGCTTTCCCCTCTGCACCGGGCCAACCGACAGACCTCGCTCCACATGGAGCGACAGGTCGAAGAGCTTGGGTTGAGCGCCACCGAGGGCCACGTGCTGTCGTATGTGCATCGTTACGGTCCGTGTCGGATTTCCGAGCTGGTTCGCGTCTTCGGCATCAAGCAGTCGACTGTCACCAGCTTGATCGACCGACTCGAAGGCCGCGACTTGCTACGGCGTCAGCTCAACCCTGACGATCGACGTTCTTTCTTGATCTCCACCACCCCGGAAGGCGACACCCTGGTCACCGAAGCCGGGACGTATCTCGAAGCGTTCGAACGCGCCGTCGACGAACGGCTCGAGCCCGCCGAGCGAGAGGCTTTCGAAAAAGTACTCGCGGCGATCGACGAGCTCACCGAGATCGACGTGCGGTCGAACGAGGCGACCACACCGGAGGAGAAACGATGAACGTCGAAGCCGTCCGCCACCAACTGCACATCGCCAACAAGATTCTCGGGGTCAACCTCGACGGAATCAGCCACGAAGAAAGCATGCAGCTGCAACCGTCGGGCGCCAGCTGTGTGAATTGGATCGTCGGTCATGTTGTCCGCGCGCGTACCGAAGCGGTCGAATGTCTGGGACACGAATCACCGGTTTCGAGAGCCACGCTCGATGCCTATCGCCCCGCTCAACCCTGGAACCCCGATGGCGCGCTCTCCCTCGACACCTTGATCGCCCACCTCGACTCGCTTCGTGACGCGCTCGATGCAGGCTTGGCGGGGCTGACCCCAGAAGGCGCCGCCACCAAGGCTCCCTTCAGCCCGACCAACAATCCCGACGAAACCCTCGGTAGCCTGATGGCCGTCTTTCTGTTTCACGAGAGCTATCACGTCGGCCAGGTCGGTGTGTTGCGACGGCTGCTCGGCAAGGCAGGCGTGCTCGCCGCGCCGGCCAGCTCGCTCGACGACTGAACGTCCTCGATCGACGGTGGTGATAGGGTCTCGGGGGTGAAACGACTCCCGAGACCTTACATCCGCGTAGCCCTGACCGTCGTCACCGCGGCACTGATCCTCACCCTGGCCGCCACCCCCGTCATCGCTCATTCCTTTGGCAGCGAATACGCCTCGACCCGCTACGCCACGCGTGTCGACGCCGATGGCCTGTGGCTGGTGATCGTGGTCGAGATTCCGGCCACCGATGTGCTCGGCGACTTTCGTCGCTTTCTACGCGACAACCCCGAGCACAGCAACGAAGCGAACGTCGAGCGTTTCCGCACGCAGCAGCTCGACCTGATCGCCAACGCCATCGACCTCTCCGTCGACGGCGAGCCGGTGAGCGATCCGTGGCGACCGGTCGACAGTGAAATCAACGGCCTGGGCACCGAGGGTTTCTTTGTCTACATGGTCGAGCACCGCGCCCGTCCGAACCGTGGCGGCGAGACCTTCGACGTGACCCTCGACAACCAGCTGCTCACCGCCAAGGTGGTGTATTTCTCGAGCTACGCGGAAGCGCGCACGCCCTGGCGGAAGACCGGCGATAGCGCCGTGCCGCTGCTCGAGCGCGGGCTCGAAGGCGAGATCGTCGGCCCGACGATGAACGACGCCGAATCGGATCTGTGGATTCCCGACGACGCGCTGCGCCAGGTCACCTATACCTTCACCCGGCAATGAGCTGGCCACGATGGCCGGGAGTGGGAGCGGTTGCCCTTTTGATCGCCGGCTGCGCCCCATCCGACCATCGCCTCGGTGAGATCTTCGAAGACCTGCACCGACCCATCTACGGTCTCTACGCGCTCGGTCCCGATCGTGACGCTCTCCACGATCTGCTCGCCGCTTCCTTTGCTGGCGAAGCGCTCACCCAGGCCTATGTCGAGCACTTCAC
>JBCDBH010000150.1:0-13456 GCA_039184055.1 Acidobacteriota bacterium | reverse complement strand
TCGATTCCGCTCGAGGTCAGGGCGCCGAATGCGCGCGCGGTGGGCACGCTCCGTTGGCGCGCCGGTTTTCATCTCACCACCGACCGCACGACGTTTGGCGGGCTGTCGGGCATGGTGATCGACGGTGACGATGTGGTGGCCGTTACCGATCAGTCGACCTGGTGGCGGTTTCCGCTCGAGCACGATGCGACGGGCACCCTCGTTGGAGTCGGCGATGCGATCACCGGGCCGCTTCTGCGCCCCGACGGCAAGCCGCTCGAGACACGTCGAGAGCGTGACGCCGAGGAAATCCTCTCGATCGACGGCTCTTGGGTGGTGAGCTTCGAGGGCGATCATCGTCTGTGGCGGTATCCCGATGTCGACGGTACGCCAGCGGGTCTTCCCACCTCCTTGAACGCACCCGACGCGCTCGCCGAGGCACCGGTGAACGGTGGCATGGAGGCCATGACCCAGCTCGCTGACGGTCGCTGGTTGATCTTCAGCGAGGAGCAGGAGACTCCCACTGGGGAGATGCGTGGCTGGTTGGGGAATCCGACCGACGGTTGGGCGGATCTGGCGCTCGCCAAGGTCGAGGACTTCGTACCCACCGGTTTGACCCAGCTCCCGGACGGCGACATCGTCGTGCTCGAGCGCAGCTTCAATCGCGTGACGAGCATTCTCCGCGTTCGGATGGTGCGGATCGACGGCGCGAGCATCGCAGCGGGTGCGCGGCTCGAAGGTGAGGAGCTCGGGCGGCTCGCGGCACCCCAGGCGGTCGACAACTTCGAGGCGATCGTCGCCCGTGAGGCCGCCGACGGCACGGTCGTGCTCTATCTGCTCTCCGACGACAATTTCCAGGCGATTCAGCGCACGCTCTTGCTCCAGCTCGAGCTCCCCGCTGGTTGACCGGCGCTGATCGTGTATCCTTCGAGTCCGCGATTCGGCTGACACCGGCTCGATCGCATCTCAACTCCACATCTACGACTCGAAGACGACCATGCGCGCCAACGCCAACGCCAAGATCACGAATCAGCTTTCCAAGACCGACGAGACTTTGGTCTGGGAAGCGGCCCAGATCGTCGTCGAGATCCATCATCGTCTGGCCGATTGGCTCCACCACGGCGTGACCTTGGCGCAGGTCGACCGCTTTGTCGGCACGCTGCTCAAGGAGCGCAAGGTGCGGTCGGCGTTCAAGCGCTACCGGATTCCGCCGCATCCGCCGTTTCCGTCGCACGCGTGTTTGTCGGTCAACGATTGCGTGGTCCATGGCACCGCCGGCTATTACCGCGAAGGCATGGCGCCGGGCGACGTGCTCAAGATCGACATCGGTGTGGTGCATCGAGGTTGGATCGGCGATGCCGCATGGACGTATGTGTTCGGCGAGCCGAACGACGAAACGCGTCGCTTGATGGACGCGGGCAAGGAGTCGATCGCCAAAGGTGTCGAGGTCTTCGAGCCGGGCGCGCCGCTCGTGCGCTGGGCGCGCACGGTGCAGACCTGTGTCGAAGAAGAGCACGGGCTCTACCTGGTCCGTGGCCTGGGTGGCCACGGCTATGGCAAGACGCTTCACAATCCACCCTTCGTCTCGAACGTCGTGCTGGCGAGCGAGGAGCAGTGGCCCGACGCCATGACGCGTTGTGAGCCCGGCATGCTGCTCGCCGTCGAACCGATGATCGCGGTGGGCACGGGGCAGACGCGCCAGACCCATCGCAAAGCCTGGCCGATCTTCACCGCCGATGGTTCCAACGCGGTGCACTACGAGCACGACGTGCTGGTGACCGAAAACGGCCCACGCCTGCTCACCGCCGGAATCGAAGAGGTGGTGGACGTGATCACCCGCTGACGTCCGGGCTCGCTCGCCGCGCCCATCAACCGGCCTCCGCGAAGAACCAAAACGATGCCGCATATCCTCATCGTCTGTACCGCCAACATCTGCCGCTCACCGGTGGTCGAAGCGCTTTTTCGTCGACGCCTGGAAGCACGTGGTCTCGCCTGGCGGGTGAGCTCGGGTGGCACCCTGGCCGAAAACGGTATGTCCGCGGCGCGTCATAGCATCGAGCTGATGCGCGAACGCGGTATCGACATCAGCGGCCATCGCTCCCGGCTGGTCGAGCGCGAGCACATCGAAGACGCCGATCTCGTGGTGTGTATGGAGAACGGTCACAAAGAGGCCTTGCGGGTCGAGAACCCCGACCAGGCCAAGAAGATCAGGCTCTTCGCCTCGCTGGTCGGCTCGTACCACGACATCGAGGATCCCTATGGCGGGCCCCGAGGCGGCTACGAGACGATGGTGGCCGAGGTCGAAACGCTGGTCGACGAAGCCGTGCCGCGTCTGGTCGATGCCTTCCGTGGCAAGCCATCGAGCGCCTGAGCGGGCAGTGCCTGAAAATAGGCTATAGGTCTGAAAACAGGCTTCGTGTTGAAAACAAGCTACGTGTTGAAAACACGCTACGTGTACCGAGAGATCGCAATCCGTTCGTTTACCGTGAAAGGAGAAGCAGGATGACGACCCCTCCCGAGACGACTTCCACCCTCGATCGCCGTACCCTGATCACCAGTACCGCTGCCGCCGCGACGGTCGGCGCGCTCGCCCTCGGTGGCCAGCCGGTATTCGCCGACGGTCACGGCCTCGAAGGCTACGACGCCGCCAAGGGCGAATACGTGCTGCCCGAGCTGCCCTACGCCTACGATGCGCTCGAGCCGGCGATCGACGCCCAGACCATGACCCTGCATCACAGCAAGCACCACGCGGGCTACGTGCGCGGGCTCAACTCGGCGCTCAAGAAGCTCAGCCAGGCGGCCAAGGCGGGCGATACCGACCAAGTGCACGCGCTGACCGGCAAGGTGGCGTTCCACGGCTCGGGTCATTTTCTGCACACGGTGTTCTGGGGCAACATGGCGCCGGCCGGCAAGGGCGGCGGTGGCAACGTGCCCAAGCCGCTCGCCGATTGGCTGAGCAAGCACTACGGCACCGTCGACGCCTTCAAGGCGCAGTACGCCGCGGTGGCCGCCGGTGTCGAAGGTAGCGGTTGGGGCATCCTGGCCTACGAGCCCTACGGGCGTCGCCCAGTGGTGATGCAGGCCGAAAAGCACCAGAACCTCACCGCGTGGGGCGTCACCCCGCTCTTGGTGATCGATGTCTGGGAGCACGCCTACTACCTGAAGTACCAGAACAAGCGGAAGGACTACATCGACGCGGTGTGGAGCGTGGTCAACTGGCAGAACGTCGCCAAGCGTTTCCAGGCGATGCACGCCACGAAATAGTCGTTCCAGGGTAGACGCGTAGCGATCTACCGTCGCGGATCGATAGGTTTGGACGAGGATTACGGGGTGGACGGGGTACCGTTCACCCCGTCTTCATATTGGTCATCTAGGCTGCTGCCATGAGCGAAAAGGCAAGCGTCATGCAACTCGACCGTCGTCGTTTTCTCAAATACATCGGGGTCGGGGCCACGGTCGTGGCTGGTTTCGGCCCGCTCGGCTGTCGGTCCTCGGTTGCCGCCGGTTCGTGGGTCCGCGCTGACGGTAGCCCCGATTGGGTATCACCCAAATACCCTGTCCCCCTACCAAGTGATAGCGCGCCGATCAGCCAAGACGCCAAGCGTTTGGCGAGCTTCGTGGTCGAGGACGATCTCGTCCTCCCCGAGGGCTGGCGCTACGACGTCATCGCCTCATGGGGTGATCGCTTTGGCGCGCCGGGTCACGAAGTCGCTTTTGGCTACAACAACGACTACACCGGTCTGGTGCCGATCGAAGGCAGCGAGGACGAATTCTGGCTCTTCGTCAACTTCGAGTACGTCGCCGCGCGACCCTGGCTCCAAGCGCTCGAAGCCGAAGGCGTCGACATTCCGAAGTTTCGCTTGATCGAAGACGCCTCGAATCCTCTCCTGTACAGCAAAGGACGGTTGGAAATCGCCGGCTGGGCGACGCCTGGTCCCAAGCCGGAAGTGCAGCTCGAGCCGGGGATCAACGATCCCGAGGTGCCCGCCGAGGTGCGCGAGGCGATCAGAGCGATCAGCCACATGGCGCTCGATGATCAAGGCGTCACCGTGCTGCGGGTGCGTCGTGACGCCGACGGCCGTTTCTCGGTGGTCGACGCGGCGCCAGACCATCGCCGCATCGCCGGACATCGTAGCTTCAACCTCGCCAGTGGCGTCGAGCACGCCTACACCGGTCCGGCCGCCTGGCTCTTCGATCGCGCGCCGCGTGGCACCCTGTCGAACTGCTCCGGTGGCACCGCTCCATGGGGTCACTTCCTCACCTGTGAGGAGAATTTCCATACCCAGGCGCACGAAGCGATCGATCCCGGTGGTCAGCCGCGCCCGAACGACCGACTGGAGTTCGCCGGCAGCGGTCGCAAAGTCGGCTTCGAAATCGACTACAGCATCGAGCAGCCCAACGGGCTCTACGGCTTTGGCATGGGGATCGAGGATCCGCTCGACGGTCGTGGCTATGGCTGGGTGTGCGAGGTCGATCCGACCACCGGCAAGATGCAAAAGCACACCTCCCTCGGCCGTTTTCGTCACGAGAACGTCACCGTACGCGCCGAGAAGGGCAAACGGCTCGCTGCCTACATGGGTGACGACCGTCGGGGTGGTCACGTGTGGAAATTCGTCAGCGACGACGTGGTCGACGATCCGACCGACGTCAAGACGTCCGAGCTGCTTACGCGTGGCACGCTCTACGTGGCGCGTTTCAACCCACCGTCCGAGGCGGCATGGGACGGTCTCGAGCCGGCCGATACCGATTTCACCGGTCGTTGGAGTCCGCTCGTTCCCGAAACCCCGCTCGCGACCCCCGAGCCCGAGCACACCCCGTCCCAGCACATCGAAGTGCCGTCACGACCCGTCGGTGGCACCGTGGCGGTGGGTGATATCGACCGCGACAACCCGGACGTCGAAGTCGACTTCTGGAAGCGTGTGCACGTCGAGAGATTCGCTGGCAAATCCTTCGACGAGTGCACTCTCGGCGACCTGGTGCGTCCCGAGCCGACCGGCGATCCGTCGGTCGATCGCGAGCGTGCCCTCGGCGTTCTGCTCGCGGAGGCTTCCGCCATGGCCAACGCCTGTGGCGGCACTCCCACCGCGCGTCCCGAGGATCTTGAAGTCCATCCGATGGACGGCAGCGTCTACATCGCCTTCACCGACGCCACCGAAGGCGATGACGGCTCCCCCGACATGCGGATCTTTCCCGACTCCAAAGGTCGCAGCTCACGGCAATACGGTGCCATCTACCGGATCGTCGAAGATGGCGACGATCCGGCCGCCGAGACCTTCCGCTGGGGTCGCTTCATCGCCACCGGTGAAGTCGCCGAGCAGGGTGGTGGCTTCGCCTGCGCCGACAACCTCGTCTTCGATCCTCAGGGCAACCTGTGGGTGGTGACCGACATCTCGACCTCGGTGCAGAACTTCCCGACCACCCGTCAGTTGGCCAATAGGACCGATCGCGGCGCCAAGTTCTTTCCTGGAGTCTTTGGCAACAACGCCCTCTTCATGATCCCGACCTCGGGGGACTCGGCGGGCATCCCGCATCTTTTTGCCATCGGCCCGATGGAATGCGAATTCTGCGGCCCCACCTTCACCGAAGACGGCAAGACCCTCATCCTGTCCGTCCAGCATCCGGGAGAAGAGCTCGGCACGCGTGTCGATGGCGCCAGTGAAGACGAGACCTTCATCATCCATGACCGTGCCGACCAGCCCTTCGAGCAAGTGCGTACCGTGCCGGTCGGCAGCAACTGGCCGTCGAAGACATCCGGCGACGCCCCACGACCCTCGGTGATCTGCATCACTCGCGACGCGTGATCGGCTCATAGCCCGAACACTCGAGTCTCGGCAGACCGGGATAGCGCGGAAAGCGCTCATCCCGGTCCGACAATCCGCAGCGCACGAACAGACTGCGCGCCGAGCGCAGCGGCTGCAAATGCGTACAGCTCGCGCATAGCCCGGCGTGCGCCAACTCGGCGCGATCTTCATCCGTGGCGGTGGGTGGCTCAAAAGGCATCGTGTTTCCAGGCGTCTCGCGTTATCCGTCTTATCACCGCACAGCGGCATTCGACCCCGGATTGTAACGATCCTGTCTTCAAGTCGAGATTGAGTGAAACGGATTCGACTATCGTTACGTATATACAAGCGAAGGACGCGGGACGGTCAGTCCAGTACAGGCCCAACGCGAACTTCAACCAACCGGGGCCTCACCCGACCACATTCGTGGTCAGGTTCTTGGAAAGCGGGCCCTGACGGCGGAGCACAGTTTTGACACCAGGATGCCCTCGGGCACCACCCGCTCCGCTCACGTCACACTACCTACCTCCGCGTGGCCTCGTGCCACGCTCATACCCAAGGGGGGCGACGCAAGTCGTCCCCCTTCGGCCTTTCTGGCGGGATGTGGGCGGAGTATGGCCTGTAACCCGATCATCCCGTGAAGAAAGCCGACAGCGGACCCGCGCGCCTTACGATCCCCATCGACCGCTCCGTGCACAGCTTGTATGTGTCGCACCAAGCGCAGTTGACCGACCGAGCTCTGAAACGTCGAATACAGGTTGCCGGTATAAGGGTGGCGAGCAGCCGGCCTGCGCGATTTTCGAAGTGGATTGGCCTGATGCTTCAGGCGAGTCAATCAACGAATGTGACTCGGCGCCGTCACACTTCACGTCTGAAGACGAATCAACCTATAGTGTTGCTCTTCACTTGTTCGTGTTCCAGGTGATTCTTCTTGTGACATCACACGGCTAGAGGATCGATATGATTGAGCGCTCATTCGAGTTCAGCCTTGTAGCTCTTTATCTCTCGCGATGTGGTCGCAAGTTAAACGGCAAGAGTCCGCTACCTCCGGGTGAGTTAGGAACGGACAGCTGGCACGTGGCGTACGCAATGTTTTTTGATCAGCTCGGTGCGGGAAGGTCACTGCGTTCTTTTCACAACAGTTTGAAAGCGTCGCGTGATCAGTTTGATAGTCATGTTGACTCGGGTCGTCGGGGCTGGTGGATAGGCGGAAAGCCAAAACCACTCCCTGAGCGCGATGCCTTGGTTCTCGCTCGATGGGGTGATCGGAGCGACGCTGAGCTTTGGAATACTGTTCAACAGTATGTGGACCTTCGTGTGGCATCAGTTCCACCGACTGTACTGACCGACTTGGAGGCGGAGTCTGACGAGGATGAGGAACGAGTCAGAGTTGGACGGGAGGGCAAACTCCGAGCTGTCGTATCAAGGCGCCGTGAAAGATCTCCACGGCTCCGGGCTGCGGCACTTGCTGAGCACGGGCACACCTGCCAGGTCTGTGGGTTCAACTTTGAAGAGGTCTACGGCGATTGGGGTCGCGACTTCGCTGAGGTTCATCACCTTCGAGAGCTCGGGACAGCCTCCGAGGAAGGTGTCGAGACCGATCCAAGGACCGATTTGGCAGTGCTATGTAGCAACTGCCACCGGATGATCCACCGCAAGCCGAAGAGAGCGCTTACGCTCGCAGAGCTTCGCGAGATCGTGGATGAAGCGCGAAGTGCATGCAAGAACACGTAGGCAATCGAAGCTTCGGGTAGGCAAGTAGATCTCCGTCGCGTACGTCGCCACCTATTTTGGTGAACATGCTTTATGCGTACTTCTGTGTGAACGGGGGATGGTTCAGCTTCGAGAAGGTGGTGGTTGGCTTCAAGTCGGATCTGTCACTCATAACGCAACGCCGTCGCCGGCTCCACCCTTGCCGCCCGTCGTGCCGGCAGTAGGCACGCCAAGAACGTAACCAGCAAAGCAAAGACGATCACCGCCGTGACGTCGAGGAGCTCGACGTGGAAGGGTACGGAGTCGATGAAGTAGATGGCGGCGACTTCGGGGTCGAAGCGGATGAGCTCGAATTCGGTGATGATCCAGGCGCTGGTGGCGCCGATGGTGACGCCGAGGAGGGTGCCGGCGCCGCCGAGGAGGAGGCCGCACCAGAGGAAGATTCGGGCGATGCGCTTGGGCTCGAGGCCCATGGCGGCGAGGGCGCCGATGCTTCTCATCCGCTCGCGGACGAGGATGAGGAGGGTGGAGGCGACGTTGAAGGTGGAGACGAGGACGATGAGGCCGAGGACGAGGAAGAGGACGAGCTCTTGGAGGGCCAAGGCGGCGAAGAGCTCGCGGTTCATTTCTTGCCAGCTGTTGATGAGGTAGTCGGCGCCGAGACGCTCACGCAGGGTGGCGGTGAGGGCCGTGACGTCGGCGTCGGGCTCGAGGTCGATTTCGAGCATGCGGGTGGTGTCGCCTTCGTCGGTGAGCTGGGCGAGGAGGCCGCGATCGATGAGGATCCAGCTGTTGTCGAATTCAGCGAAGCCGGTGGAGAAGGTGCCGGCGAGCTGCACGCTTCGATAGTGGAATTTGGGTCGACCATCGCCGAGACCGATGACGACGAGACGCAGAGCATCGCCTTCGTCGATGGCGAGCTGGCGGGCGAGCTCTTCGCCGATGACGATGCCGGGCAGGTCGCCGTCTTGGGCTGAGTCGAGGCGGCCAGCGGCGGTGGGGTCGCTTGGGTCGACGCCACGGATGGTGACACCGATGCCTTCACGCACGGTTTCGCTGGTGAGGGCGCCTTCGCCGTAGAGGACCTGGTCGACACGCTGGACGCCTGGAAGCTGGCGGACGTGGTCGAGGGCGGTGGTGGTGCCGTGAAAAGCATCGTGACTGACGGGGGTGGCGAGGATTTCGGCTTGGAGGCCGATGAGCCGGCCCTCGAGGCTGTCGGTGTAGCCGCTCATCAGGGCCATGGCGATGACCATGGCGGTGACACCGAGCGCGGTGGCGAAGAGGGCGGCGCGCGCGGTGGCGCCGAGCACGCGACTCTTTTCGCCACGCATGGTGCGCCAGGCGATGTCCCAGGTGAGCGGTAGACGATTTTCGCCTGGCGAGCGACGGCTCACGGGTTCACGCGATTCGGATTACGAGCCAGCGGCACGACGGCGTTCGGCATGAGCGCGGCTGTCGGCGAGAAAGCGGTCGAAGAGGTCGCGGGCGTCGTGTGGGCCGGGTGCCGCTTCGGGGTGGTACTGCACCGCCGAGACGGGGCGATCGTCGACCGCGAAGCCTTCGAGGGTACCGTCGTTGAGGTTGACGTGGGTGGCTCGGCAGCCTTCGGGCAGGGTATCGACGTCGACCGCGAAGCCGTGGTTTTGGCTGGTAATCCGCACCTGTCCGGTGGTCATGTCACGCACGGGCTGGTTGCCACCGTGGTGACCGAAGGGAAGTTTGAAGGTGCGGGCGCCGAGCGCGAGGCCGAGCAGCTGGTGACCGAGACAGATACCGAAGACGGGAAGCTCGCGATCTTCGAGCAGGCCTTGGACGTTCTGGATGATGGTGGTCAGCGGCGCGGGATCGCCCGGGCCGTTGGAGAGCAGGACGCCGTCGACGTCGTGAGCACGACACTCGTCTACCGTCGCCTTTGCCGGCAGGACGGTGACTTTGGCTCCCCGTGCCACCAGTTGATCGACGATGCTGCCTTTGGCGCCGAAGTCGTAGAGCGCGACGTGGCAGGTGGCGTCGCCTTCGGGTGCGCGGTGCCAGGCGGTCTCGGTGGTGACTTCGTCGACGAGAGCGCGACCGGTCATCGGTGGCACGGTGGCGAGCTGGGCGCGGAGGGCGTCGAGATCGTCGACCTCGCTGCTGACGACGCCGAGCATGGCGCCGGCGTTACGGACGTGACGCACTAAGGCCCGCGTGTCGATGCCGTGTAGGGCTGGGACGTTCCAATGCTCGAGATAGGGGAGCAGGCCACCGTCGGCGTCGGTACCCGAGGGACGGGCGGTGAAGCGTCGCGCCACGAAGCCTTCGACCCACGGGCGTCGCGACTCGGCGGCGTGGGTGGAGGTGCCGTAATTGCCGACGTGCGGCTGGGTCATGACGACGATTTGGCGACGGTACGACGGATCGGTGAGGATCTCTTGATAGCCGGTCATCGCGGTGTTGAACACCACCTCGCCAAAGGCGGTGCCGGCAACCGCCGCGGTGCCGAAGAAGGTGGTGCCGTCTTCGAGAAGGAGCACACCGGCGCGGTCACGAAGCGAAGGAGTGGGAACGCTGACCATAGCTTCCTTTCCTATCACACGGTCGACTCACGATTGTGGGTCGGGCCGCGCTAGAATGGCGGCGGTCATCGCTTGTCTGCTCGTTCTCCGCGGAGGATTCTCATGCGTCGCTTCAGGCTTTTGCTCACCTTCCTGCTCGTCTGGCTGCTCACCGCGCCTGTCTTTGGTTACGTGATCTTCCTCAAATCGGGGCAACAGATCCAAGCACAAGAGAAGTATGAGGTGCGGGGCGATCTCGCCATCATCACCCTGCGGAGTGGCACGCGAAGCCAAATTCGTCTCGATGAGATCGACATCGAAAAGACCGAGCGGGTCAACGCCGAGCTCAATCTCGATTCGGCGTCGCAATTGCTCGAGGGCGTGCCGGATCAGACGGTGATCGATCCGGCTACCATCGACCGGGTGGAGCTCAGCGATGTCATCGCGGCGCGTCGCCAGCAGGCCGCGGTGGCCCCTGAAATCGATGCGTCGCTCCCTGAGGATTCCGACGCTCGACGTACCGACAACCTGGCGCGCACGCAGGCCGGCTTCATCGACCTGTCCGCTTTGCCGCGTATCGAGCTCGAGGATCTCGCGCTCGGTCGTGAGATTCGCGCCTCGCTCGAGGGCCAAGGCGTGCAGGATCTGGCGATCTACGAGGGGACGACGCTGACCAGCCCCTTTCTCGAGGTGGTCGCCAATTCGGAAGAAGCGGTGTTTCAAGCGCTGCAGGCGACGTCGAGCACGCTGGTGCAAATGCAGCAGGCGTATCCCGATCAGATCGAAGCGTTCGAGCTCCTTCTGCTCACCACGCAACGAGAGCGCTCCGGGCAGTTCTTCCTCAACGTCGAGCGCGCCAATTCCTTGCTTTCCGGAAAAGAAAAGCCCCACACGTTCTTCTTGAAGTTCGTCGAGTTCTGAGTCGGGCGGCGGGCGGTTCGGGCCGCTAGGCGCCCTGAGTGTGTTTCTTGACGAGCAGGTCGCGGGTCAGCGCGGCAACGGTGGCGACCACGAGGACGATCGCAGTGGCTTTCCAGGTGAAGCTATAGCCCTGCGTGTCCACCAGGGGTTGCGATACCAGAGGCGAAGTAAACTGACCGAGGAACATGGCGGTGGTGAGACCACCCACGGCGCGGCCCCGTAGCGTTTCCGGCGCGATGTCGGTGAGCCAATTGTTGAGGTTGGGGATGACCAAGCCGAGCCCGAAGCCTGCGGTGGCGAGTCCGACGATGATCAACGGCCAGCCGGTCGCGATGCCGATTGCGCCATAGCCCAGCGCCATCGTGGCGAAGACCACGATGACGATCCACTCATAGCCGATCCGTCCCCGGAGTCGACCGTAGAGCGCGGCGGCCACGGCTGCCGATATGGTGGTGATTGCGATCGCCATACCGCTCTGCGTACCGGTCGCACCGACCAACGCCTCGAGGTGGTAGGGGAGCTGCGTCGGCACCAGGTAAAAGCCGGTCTGGGCCAGCCAGCCGATCAGGTAAATCCACATGAAGGCCTGGGCGCCGCGCCACCCCATGGGGATCGTGGCGGTCGATTCGCGACGTGGCTCGTTGAGCGCGAGCGCCATCGGGATCAGTAGCGGTAGCGACAGTAGGTAGACCAGAAAGGGCGCGCGCCATGAAACATCGGCGAGCACACCACCGAGCACCACGAAGAGCATGCCGCCCAAGGCGGTGAACACGCCCTGGAGACCGAGCATGCGGGCGCGTTCGGGTCCTTGGTAATAGTCGGCGATCAGGGTCGTGGCGGTAGTCAAGATGCCGGCGATGGCGATACCGAGAATCGCCCGGCCGATGAGGATCGTCAACAGTGAGTTGGCCACCGTCGCCGACGCACCGGCGACCGCGTAGAGCACGGTGACCGCAAAAAGTGGCTTGAGCCGGCCCCACCGATCGATCGCGATGCCGATCAAAGGCGCGCCGAGGACGATGAAGAGCGCCGGGAGGCTGAGAACGAGACGGGTGAGCAGCGGTGCCGACGGCGTGTCGGCGAACGCTTCTTGAATCGCCGGGAGTGCCGGTGCGATGGTCGCCCCGGCCATGACGGTGAGCGTGCTCACCAAGAGTAGAGTGAGCTCGCGGGCGCGCATCATGTTCTGGAAGGGATCATGTGTTGGGATGCATGATTCAGTGGGTGGTCGCCGACGAGGCACCGTCACCGATACCGAGGTAGTCGGTTACCGCGACGCCCACTCGACGCTCGAAGCGCTCGCAATAGCTTTCCACCTCACCGACGCGCTCATCGAGAAAGACGCACTCGATACGGCGCAGCGGGACGAAGATACTCACCAATCCCATCGACGGGTCGCGTTCCGAGGCCACCGAGGTCATCCAATCGTCGAAGCTCTCGACGTTGATACCGCGAAAGGTCAGACCCGGTGAGTCGAGCTTGAGCACCACGCCCCAATATTTCTCGCCCGGGTCGACGAGGTGGATGACCACGAACGAACCGACTTCCATGCTTACTCCGCGGCGTGCTCGGCGAGCTCGAGCAGTACACCCCCGGCGCTCTTGGGATGGATGAACTGCACGCGGCTGCCACCGGCACCAGCGGTCGGCTGATCACGGAGCAGACGGAGCCCGGCGTCGCGGAGCCGTTTGTCGTCGGCCACCACGTCACCGCTTTCGAGGCAAAGGTGATGGATGCCCGGGCCACGCTTGGCGAGAAAACCGGCGATCGGCGAGCTGTCGTCGAGCGGTTCGAGCAGCTCGATATGGCTCTCGCCCACCGGGATCATCGCCACGCGTACGCCTTCGTGGGCGACCTCTTCGATCGACTCGATCTCCAAGCCGAGCGCCTGATAGAGAGGTCGCGCTTCGTCGATCGAGCGCACCGCGATCCCGATGTGCGAGATCTTCTCGATCATCACCGACCCCGCAGCAGGTTGCGGGCGATCACCATGCGTTGGATCTCGCTGGTGCCCTCACCGATGGTGCAGATCTTGGCGTCGCGGTAGAACTTCTCGGCCCGGTAATCCTTGATGAAGCCGTAGCCGCCGAGGATCTGCACCGCGCGCTCCGAGCAGAACACCGCCGCCTCGCCCGCATAGAGCTTGGCTTCCGAGGCCAGCAGGCTGTTGAGCTTGCCGGTGTTGTCCACCGTCGCGGCCGCGGTGAGGGTGAGGATCTCGGCCGCCGCCACCTGGGTGGCCATCTCGGCGAGATGAAATTGCACCGCTTGGAATTGAGAGATCGGCTTGCCGAACTGCTCCCGTTCCTTGGAGTAGGCGAGCGCGGTGTCGAACGCACCGGCGGCGATGCCGAGCCCGAGTGCGGCGATCGAAATACGGCCGCCGTCGAGAATCGCGAGCGCCTGACGGAAGCCATCACCGGGATCCAAAGGATGGATTCGAGATCCATATGGTTTGTCGGCTCATCGAGTATCAGTAGGCTTGGCTCGCCTACGATCGCTTTGCCAAACAAGGCTCTGCGCTTC
>JBCDBH010000149.1:0-13468 GCA_039184055.1 Acidobacteriota bacterium | reverse complement strand
GCGGTGTTGCTGTTGTTGATGAAGCTCTCGTCCTGGTAGGTGAGGCCGAGGCCGAGGGTGAGTCGACCGGTGACCTGGTAGGTGTTCCAGAGCGAGAACATGTTCTCGGGCAGCTCGCGTGGGCGACGGACACCGTCGGCTTGTTCGCCGTCGAGGTAGCTGTAGCCGGCGGAGAGGTACCAGCGGTCGGTGACCCGGCCTTGGATTTGCAGCTCGGCGCCGTCGACGGAGGTCTCGATGACGTCGAAGGTCGCGGCGTCGGAGTCGGAGACGACTGGAGTCTCTTGCTCGATGGTGAAGACGGAGGCGGTGAGGCTCAAGCGTCGGCTGAAGTCCCATTTGACGCCGGCTTCGAGGTTGGTGAAGGTGTTGGGATCGAGGCGGTTGTTGTCGCCGTTGATGTTGGCGTATTGCTCACCACTACGCGGCAGGAAGGACTCGCTGTAGCTGGCGTAGAGGGAGACGTTCTCTTGCGGCTTGTAGACCAGGCCGAGACGCGGCGAGATTTCCTCGTCGGTCCGCGTCCGGGTCTCGTTCGCGGGGACGTTGAAGACTTCGATGTCGAAGCTGTCGAAACGGGCGCCGATGGTGACGTCGAATTTGTCCGAGAGCTCCATCTCGTTCTGGACGTAGACCGAGAAGACCTCGAGACCGACGCGGGTGTCGTCGTTGAGGTCGGTGGTGAAGCTGTTGCGGGTGATCCGACCGTCGGCCAACACGCCGATGCCACCGATCAGGTTGATCTCGTCTTCCGCCAGGAAGCGCGCGCGATCGGTGCTGGTGCCGTCGGCGGCCGAGGTGTCGAAGAACGAGTTGAAGCGATTTTGATCCGACGAGGTGTCGATGTACTCGGCACCGAAGAGCAGGGTGTGACGCACGCTGCCCGTCTCGAGCTCGCCGATCAGGTCACCCGACAGGATGGTATTCTGACGCTGGGTGATGTCGACATAGCCGTCCAGCTCGACGATGTTGGTGATTTCGTCGTAGGCGGTGGCGTAGAAGTTCTGGTAGAGCTTGTCGTAATCACCGTGGAAGATGCTGAAATTGCCCTTGAAGTTGCTCGAGAAGAGGTGCTCGACCCGGGCGCGGATCAGGTGAGCGTCGAGTTCGGACGTATTGAGCTCGCGATCACCGAAGACCACATCTTCGAGGGCTTCCACCGGGCGACCGTCCGAGCCCGTCGGGATACCACGGTCGACAAAACGCTCGTGATCGACGTACTCGTAGGACAGATCGAGCGACGTCTCCGGCGATAGATCGAACCTCAAGGTCGGGTTCACGCCGATGCGATCGCCATCGTAGAAATCACGGTGATTGTCGAGGCTCTCGTACATCGCGTTGATCCGGAACGCACCCTTGTCACCGATCTCGAAATTGGTGTCGATCTGGGCGCCAAACTCACCGAGCGAATCAAAGCCCAACTGATAATTCGACGCCGTCACGCCGATCAGGCTCTTCTTCGTCACCCGGTTCAAAATACCGCCCGTGCCGCCACGCCCGAAAAGCAGCGCATTCGGACCACGGAGGATCTCCACCTGCTCCAGGTTGTAGAGCGGCCGGTAATACTGGACATCGTCACGAACGCCATCGATAAAGAAATCAGCCGTCGAGCGCACGCCACGGAACACGATCGCATCGCGATGACCCTCACCCTGCGACATGTTCACGCCCGGCGTATAGGCGACGATCTCACCGATGCTGTTGAAGCCCTGCTCGGTGAACTGCTCGACCGTGGCGATCGACAAACTCTGCGGAACATCGATGATCGGCGTCGGCGTCTTGAGAGCCGTCACCTGATCCGAATACAGGTACCGCTCGACCACCTCGATCTCGTCTTCGACGACCTCCTTCGTGGTGGCTTCTTCATTCTTATCTTGTTCGGCATCGTCCGAGGTCTGAGCGACCACCGGCATCGCGAGCGTCATGAAAAGCATGGCACTGATGAACAAGTGAAAAGCAAATCTAGGCACTGTGTGTACTTCCTTATAACCCTGAAACAGGGAGTAGCTAAGCTGGGTATGGAGAATGAACTACGTGGCGTCTTACACGTCGGCGACGTTCACGTCGCCAACGTCATCGGGCAGCAGCTTGGCGCACTCGACCGCGCGCCAGACCCGTCGAGCCAAACCGCCGAGCAGAAGATCCAAAGCAGACCGACAACACGGCCCGCACATTCGTTTGTCCCTCTTCTTCCGCTCGCATCATGGCGGCTGTCACTTCGACCGGTTTCGCGGCTCAGATGTAGATCCCGTGTTGGATGGGGAAGCCACATCAAGGCCGTATCAAGTCTCGGTCCCCGAGAGGTCCGAGCGGCCAGATCTGAACCGAAGTTCATATTGGACCAAATCGGTCCTGATTGTCAACAGGATCTTTACATCCCGAGATCACCCTCTCGAAACATCAGCCTGGTTGGCTGTAAATGGCCGTATACAATAGGTTTAGAAGAAGTCGCCTCTCTACATCTTGTGCGCGTATAGACACCAAACCAAAGAGACGGGCATCAACCCTCTCAAGGAGCCTCTCTTCATCCTGAACGCAGACAAACCACCCAAGCCAAAGAGACGGGGGACAACCCTCCTCCTCTTCTTCTATACCCAGACAAACCACCCAAGCCAAAGAGACACGGGACAACCCTCCCAAGTAGCTTCTTCTTCCTTCTGTACGCAGACAAGCCACCCAAGCCGAGGAGACGGGGGACAACCCTCTCGCGCGGAGCGGCCTGGAGGGACGGCTATGGTCCGAACACGGAACCAAGACCGAAGTAGACAGCGCGAACTCGCAAGGCGAGATCGTTACAGCTAGCAAGCTGGACTGTAGACCCAGAGCTGGCGAAAAAACCGGGATGGTATCGAAGGTTGATTTCGTTAGGTAATCCGCGAAGCGGACCGTCTTCGGAAGGCCGTGAGCACGAGAGGGTTGCACCCGTCGCAATCGCCAAATCGAAGCCAAGATGCCTCAGCAACCTTCCCCTCGGCCCTCAAAACAGATCACTATCCCCAAGCGTGTAATAAGCCCCCGTCAACCGCTCCACAGAATCCGCCCAAAGATGAGGAGCCGTAGTCAGCCAAAGATCATCCTTCTGCCGCTCCTCCACAAACCCGAGCCCCCGCACAACCTCATCCCACCAACCAGGATGCCGAGGAAACCAGCACTCCACCCGCTCCACCTCGCCAAAGTGCTCCAAAGCAGCAGCCAACACATCCGCAGCCGCCATTCGATGCACTGGCCTAAACAAAGCGTCCCCCCAAATCAGCCGCCCATCCTCCACGCCAAACGCCGACCACCCCACCAACCGCTGCTGCCGCCACACCGCGAACAACGTCGGCTTGCGCTCCGGCGTATCGAAGTATCGCCAGCGCAACCACTCCGCATTCCGCTCCACCATCAAGCCATAACGTCGCGCCACCCGCCGCATCAGCCGATCAAAGCGATCGTCCACCTCGGTGACGATCTCGATCCGATACGGCTCACCGCTCGGCTCGGGCGGCGATCCATCCGCCCGCACCCGAAACGCCACCGGCGCCACCGGCCGCACGTCGATATAGCGCTGCGAAATCTTGCGACTCGTGCCGGTGTGAAAGCCGTAATTGAACGCCACCTTGCCTCGGCAATAGTGGTCGTAAAAGTGCAGGGCCGTCTGTACGAAGAGATTCGAACGCCCAAAGCCCACTTTGCGATGCGCCGGCGCGGTCATGATGTCGCTGATCTGATTCGCCACCACCAGCTCGCCGTCGAGCCGGAAGCGAGTCGGATAGGCGGCGTAATGGGCGGCCAGCTCACCATCCGAACGACGCACGGCGATGCTCCCCGACGGCCCTCCCACCGGGTTGTCGAGATACTTCCAACGCCAGTGCGCGCCGGTGATCTCGACGAAGAAGCATTCGGGAAAGAGGGTGACGATCTTTTCTTCGTCAGCGGCCGCGATGCCCCGGAACTCGTAGGCATCCGCTGGATTGTCGGGGGTGGTTCGATGCTTCTCGGACATGAGTGGACGGAGGGTATACTCGCTCGCCGATGTCATCAACCGTGATTTCCCCACCGGGCGAGACCGCAACCGTCCGCGCACAGCGCGCGCTCGTGCTCGCGCCGCACTACGACGACGAGGTGCTCGGCTGTGGTGGTCTGGTGGTGCAGCTGGTAAGGGCGGGCACCGAGGTCGACGTTCTCTTTCTCAGCGACAGTCGAGGCGGTGTCGAAGCGGTCGACGATCGGGATCGCTACCACGCCGAGCGACGGGCCGAAGCCGCCGCCGCCGCCGAGGTGCTCGGCGTCGACGTGCTCGACGAGCTCGACCTACCCGACGGACGGCTCGACCAGCAACGACATGCGATGGTGGACGGCATCCGCGCCGCGATCGAGAGCCGGCGTCCCGATCTTCTCCTCGCACCCTCGCCCCACGAAGTCTCGAGCGACCATCGCGCCACCTTCGCCGCGCTCCACGATCTGCTAAGCGGGGTACGGGATGACGACGACGATCTCTACGAGTCGTTGCGGGTGTTGCTTTACGAGGTCAACCACCCGCTCTACGCCTCGCTCCTGGTCGAGGTCAGCGCGCAACAGGAGACGGTCGAGCGCGCCATGGCGTGTTACGCCAGTCAGCAGGCGCGGCACGATTACCTCGCCGCCTATCAGGGGCTGCGTCGCTTTCGCGCACTCTCGCTGCCGCCCGGCTCGTTTGTCGAGGCCTATGTCGACCTCGGTCTCGACGACTTTCGCACCCGTAGCCAGGCTGGCTTGATCCGGCACCTCGGTGGCCAACCAGCGCTGCTCGAGATGAACGAAGGCCCGGTGATTTCGGTGATCGTCCGCACCAAGGATCGCCCGGACCTGCTCGCCGAGGCGCTATCCAGCCTGGCGGCGAGCACCTATAGCCGAGTCGAAGTGGTGTTGGTCAACGACGGTGGCACGCCGCCGACGGTCGACGACGACTACCCACATACGCTGCAACGAGTCGATCTCGCCGAAAACCGTGGCCGCGCGGCGGCGGCGAATATCGGGGTCGAGCACGCCACCGGTGAGCTGATCGCTTTCCTCGATGACGACGACCTGGTCGAGCCCGAGCATCTCGCCACCCTCGCGGGCATGGCGAGCGCGGCCGGGGTCGAGATCGCCTATACCGACGCCGCGGTCGGGATCTACGAATTGGGCGCCGAGGGATGGCGGTGTCGCGAGCGTCGCCTGCCCTATAGCCGCGACTTCGACGCCGATCTCCTTCTGGTCGACAACTACATTCCCTTCAACACCGTAGTGATCCCCCGCCAGCGTTTGCTCGACGCGGGTGGCTTCGACGAGTCTCTGCCTTTCTTCGAAGATTGGGATCTGCTGATCCGCCTGGCGGCGACCACCAGCTTTCGCCACCTGGCGCAGGTCACCTGTGAGTACCGCCATTTTCGCGGCGCCGGGCACCACGTGCTGGGTGATGATCGTGGTCCATCTGATTTCCAGTCGTTCAAGGCCAAGGTCATCGAGCGCTATCGCGATCGGCTCGACAGCGACCGGCTCGCCGGGGTGGTGATGCGGCTGCGTGACGAAGCGGTGGTGGCTGGCGAGGCGCGCGATCAGGCGCGCCGTGACCATGATGACCTTCGCGACGAGCATTTCGCCACCCGGGGCGCGATGGCGCATCTCGAGAGCGAGCACCGCGCTCTCCGGATGATGCACGAGACCAGCCGCGCCGACCTCGACACGGCACGTGCCGACGCTGACGGTCTGCGCGCCGAAGCCACCGAGCAACGGCTCGAGCTCGAACGTCTCTTCCAGCGTGAGCGCGATCTGCTCGCCCATCAAGAGACGCTGCTGGCGCGCCAAAAGGAGCTCGACGAGACGCTACAGGGCGCCTGGGCGGACGGCGAGCGTCTACGGACGCTGATCAAGGAGATGGAGTCGACCCGCGCGTGGCGACTTCATCAATGGTGGCAAAGGCGACTGATGTGAGTCGATTGGCCTTGCTGCCGAGCGAACCGATCCGGCCGAAGATGGCGGGAATCGGCATTCGCTATCTCGAGATGGCGCGACGTCTGCCCCGGCCCGGTCTCGACGTCGTGCTGGTGACCGCGGGCGATCCCGCCGAGGTGCCGAGCGATCTGCCGGTAGCCGACGTCAGACGCTTCGAACGTGGGGCGCTGGCGGCGCTGCTCGACGATTGCGACGCGGTCGTCGGGCAGGGTCAGCTGATGAACGATCTGCTGATCGAGGTGCCGAGCCTGCCGACGATGGTCGATCTCTACGATCCCTGGCTGGTCGAAAACCTCAGCTACGTCGACACGCTCGGGCTCGATCCGTATCGCAACGATCACGCCACCTGGGTGTTGCAGATGTCGCGGGGCGATTTCTTCCTCTGCTCGTGCGAGGAACAGCGTCAGTTCTACATCGGCTTTCTCGCCGCGCTCGGCCGGGTCAATCCGTATCGAGTCGCCGACGATCCCGATCTCAGCGGTTTGATCGACGTCGTGCCGTTCGGTATATCCACCGAGCTCTCGGCGCACGAACCCGTCCTACCACCGGTGGAAGACGGCGTGCGTCGCCTGCTCTTCGGCGGTCTCTACGATTGGTACGACCCGTGGCCGGTGCTCGACGCTCTCGAAACGCTCGATCGTCCCGACTGGCATCTCTTGCTGATCCGCAATCCCAACCCCGGCTCGACCCCACAGCGGCTCTTCGACCAGGTCGAGAGCTGGTGTCGCCAACGCGGCTGGTGGCAGGAGCGGGTGAAGGTGCTCGATTGGCTGCCCGCCGCGCGGCGTTGGGATCTGCTCCGTGACGTCGATCTCGTCGTGTCGACCCATCTCCCGAGTGTGGAGACGCATCTGTCGTTACGGACGCGTTTTCTCGACGCTTTGGCGGCCGAATGTCCGGTGATCGCCACCGAAGGCGGTGGCATGAGTCGATTGTTGCGTGAGCACGATGCGGGGTGGCTGGTGCCTCCGGGGGATCCGGCGGCGGTGGCGACCGCCCTCACCGAGATCCTCAAAGGCGAGGCTGGCGTGGTGCAGCGTCGCGCCACGCACGGTCGCGAGCTGCTCGAAGCCTTCACCTGGCCACGGGTGCTCGAGCCGGTGGTACGGTTCGCCACCCAGCCCCGGCGCGATCCCACCAAGGAAGACTTCGCCTTTCGCGCCACCACCCACAGCCCACCCGACTCGCTTCGTTTTCGCGCCAAACGCTGGTTGCGACGTCAGCTCGGACGGAACGCCTCATGAGCCTTCGCAAAGTCGCGGTCGCCATTCTCAGCTGGAACGGGCGGCACCATCTCGAAGTCTGTCTGCCCTCGCTCGCCACCCAGCACGACCCGGGTGTCGAGTGGGACGTGTGGGTGCTCGACAACGGCTCGCGTGACGGCACGGTCGACTGGCTGCGGGAAAACCACCCGGACGTCAAGGTGATCGCCAGCCCGGTCAATCTCGGTTTTTGCGGTGGCGTCAATCGTCTGGTCGAAGCGGCAGAGGATGCCGACGCCGTCGCTCTGCTCAACAACGACACGCGCGCCCAGCCGGGTTGGCTCGCCGCCCTGGTCGACGGTTTGGCGAGCGCGCCCGACGACGTCGCGGCGGTTTCTGGATTGATCGTCGATTGGCAAGGCGACCGGCTCGACTTCGGGCGCGGCATCATGACCTTCGACGGTCACGCCTTTCAAAAAGACTTTCGTCAGCCGCTCGACACGGTCGAAATTCCCGCCGCCGGCGACGAGCTGCTCTTCGCCTGTGGCGGCAATATGCTCATTCGTCGGCAGTCCTTTCTCGACGCCGGGGGCTTCGACAACGCCTACTTCGCGTATCTCGAAGACGTCGATCTCGGTTGGCGGCTGTGGTCGGGAGGCGAGCGGGTGATCTTCTCACCGGACGCGGTGGTGCATCATCGCTCGATGGCGACCAGCGCCCTCCTGGGCAATGACCACCGTGGCTTTCTCTTCGAGCGCAACGCCTTTCTGACCGCCTACAAGAACTACGATGCCGAGCTGTGGCCAGCGATGATGCCGGCGGTTCAGCTCACCCTCGGGCATCGCACCCAGACGCTCCTGGTGCAGAACAACCCCGGTGGCGAGCAGCTCACCTTCGATCCCTATGCCGGCTTGATCGCCGATACCGCGCCGGTGGTGATCGACGAGCCTGCGTCTTCCAGCGCCGCCGCGCCAGCTGGCGCCGCGCCAGCGGTCCAGAACCCCTCCCTGTGGCGCAAATTCCGTGATCACGGCGCGCGCGAAATGGCGCGACGCGGGGTGCGCAAAGCGGCGCGCAAGATCCTGCCGGGCTTCGTCTTCGACGCGCCCAATCACGCTCCGACCGTCGCCGACGGTCGCACCGTCGCCCAATTCCGCGCCCTCACCTGGCTCTACGGTCACCTCGATCCGGCCGACGCCGAACGACGACGGATTCAAGCCCGTCGCACCGTGCCCGATCGCGAGATCTTCGCGCGCTTTCCGCTTTATCTGATTCCCACCTACCCAGGCGATCGGCGTCTCTTCGGCAGCGAAGCCTTCACGCGCTGGTTACCCGCCGAGCCGCGTCTGGAGCGCGCGCGGCTCGACGAGATCATGGCTGAGTGATGTCGCGTGGGTTACGGAGGGCAGGTGTTGGGGTAGAAGGTGTAAGCGTTGTCCCAAAGCGAGGCACAGAAGATACCCGGAATCGCTGCAATACCGGTGGCGCCGGTCGAATCGTTGAAGTGTGTGCTGGCTAATCGCGGCGCAATGCTCAGGCCAGAGAACACCTGTCCGGACGTCGTCGAGACCACCGAATGTTGGATTCTGAGAGAACCCGACGGTGCCCAATTCACCGCGTGGTTGCCAATGAGCTCACTCCGCATCACGTCGATGCTCGGAGCGCCGGAGCCGCTGCTCGCCACGATCGCGGTGCCGTCGATTCCGGCGGCGATCCGGCTGCCTACGATCGCGAAATAGAGGTTGCCACTGGTATTGGGGCCGACGTGAATCCCGTGGCCGCCCGCGGTCGAGTCACCGGTCAAGATACTCACGTCCTTGAAGAGAACGGGCAATGCGGCGCCATCCATGTACGCGCCGATGTTGGTCGATGCGATGCTGCCACCGAAAGATCGGATGTCGACATCTTCCAGGCTCGGCCGGCTGGTGTTGCGCGAGCTGAACCCCGAGTTGTAGTTGCTGGCGCACTCGACCCGAATGCTGACGTTCTCGAGCTTGACGTCGGCATTGGTGGAGCGGATCCCCCAGCAGCCCGAGGTGCCGGTATTGGCCTTCACCGTGACGTTGTGTACCGAAAGATCGGCTCCGTTGACGGTGGCGATAGCGAGGGTGTAGTCGGCATCGCGCGAGCGGACCGTGAGGTCGCGTAGCTCGGCATTGGCGGCGCCGTTGATGGTGCCGCGCGGACCGGAAGGACCGGAATTGATCCAGTCGCTCGTGGTCAGTCCGGTACCCCAGATCCAGGTTTGATCGCGGCCCGAGCCTTCGATGTCCACCCACTCCTTCATCTGCAGGGGTGTCGTTCCGAGATCGTACACACCCGGCTCGATCTTGACGACGAAGCGGTTGCCCCAGCTGTTACCGGTGATACCAGCGACGGCATTGAGCAGGTTGGTTCCGCTCGCCGTGGTGTTCGCACCCGGTGAGACGATGATGGTTTGTGTTTGCGCATGAGCGACCGTCGCGAAGAGGACCGCTATGGCGAGGAGGATGAGTTTCTTCATGTTTTTTCTCCCAAGAATAAACATCAATGACCAGGCTCCGAGAAGAGCTTGGCGTAGTGAAGTGAGAGAAAAACTACTACAGCTCGTGTGAAGAAGATCGAAGAAAACTTACCTGTGGAGTGTGACAGCGAACCTCATCGATCCCATTGCATGGCTGACGTGATCTCACGTCAGCAAGCTGTCTCTCTCCAACGACGAGCGACTCGAGCGTGCTCGAGCTATTCGTCGACCACCACGGCCGTTCCATACACCAAGATCTCGGCGGCACCGGCCATCATCGCGGCGGTGGTGAAACGCACGCCCACCACGGCGTTGGCGCCGAGGTCGCGAGCGTGCTCGATCAGGTGATCGAGGGCTTGCTCACGCGATTCGGAGAGCATCTTGGTGTATTCCGGGATTTCGCCACCGACCGCGTTGCGCAGGTGGGCGACGAGATCGGTTCCGATGTGGCGACCACGACAGGCGCTGCCACGGACGAGCCCGAGAACGCGTTCGATCGAGCGATCGGGAATGGTGTCGGTGGTGACGATGATCATCGATGGATGTTCCGATAGCGGTCGTTTTTGAGGGCCTTGAGGCGATCGAGCAGCACCGATAGGAAAAGTAACAGAAAGCCACCGGGAAGACCGAGCACGAGAAAGATCTCGAGCGGATCGCCGGTTTCCGAGAGAAAGCGCCACAAGGCATAGATGGTGACCACCGACAGCCAGACGATGGTCACCGTCCAGCCGAGCTTGCGGGCCACCCAGCTGCTCCGCGTGCTCGGCAGCTCGGGCCAGTCTTCGTCGGCCGGGAGATGGAACTTCGTACTGCGGGCGGTATCGCGCAGCGCGCGGAGCTCTTCGAAGAGCATCCGAGTGTCCGGATCGTCTTCGATCAACAGCCGGACCCGTTGGGCCTGGGTGTGGGTGAGCGCGCCGTCGAGATATCCCGACACGAGCTCTTCGTCGATGGGTGTGGTTCGAGCCATGCTCGGTCCTCGGGTCTCAGTGATGATCCAGGAGTGCGCGGAGATCCTCTTGGAGGATCGTGCGCAGCCGTTTACGGGCGCCGTGGAGTCGCGACATGACGGTTCCGAGCGGAATCCCGAGCGTCGAGGCGATCTCGGCGTACGATAAGTCTTGATAATCGCGCAGCACCAGAATCTCCCGTTGATTCGGCGATAGCTCGTCGAGCGCTCGCCACAATCGAACTCGCAATTGGGTACGCCGCGCATCGTCTTCGGGATCGGCGCTGTCGTCGATCAGCTCGAGCGGAGGTAAGTCGTCCCCCCGAGGCTCGTCGAGCGAGTCGTGACGCCGGACCTTGCGACGTCGACGAAGATCGTGGATGCGGTTACGAACGATCTGATAGAGCCAGGGCCGCACCGGGCGGTTGGCGTCGAAGCGGTTCAGGTTGGTCAAGAACCGCAGCATCGCATCCTGGGTCACGTCGAGTGCATCGTCGTGATTGCCCAACAATTGCAAAGCCAGAAGGAAGGCGGCCTGGCGATGTCGTTGCGCCAGCTCGGATTGGGCCGCCACGTCGCCTTGGCGAGCGCGGCGTACCAGGTCTTTCTCGGTGAGTACCGGACTGTCTTCCATCATGGGTTGCTGCTGAACGGCCATCGAAACGCGCACGTATGGTAGTACGCTCCACTCGCGAGTGTATTCACCCTCGTCCACCGATTCGCCGATTTTCCGTTCTTGGCCAAGCGAGGATCCCGTCCGTGAGCGTAGAGGTCAGTGTCGTCATCCCGACGTTTCGACGTCTCGATGTCTTGCCCGAGGTGCTCGACGCGCTCGAGCGTCAGGTCGACGCGCCGTCTTTCGAGATCGTCGTTGTCGACGATGGTTCGGCGGACGGCACCGCCGCGTATCTGAACCGGCGTCGGTTCCGTGTTCCCGTGCGTATTCTCCAGCAATCCAACCAGGGTCCGGCGGCGGCTCGCAACCATGGTGTCGAGGTAGCGGAGGGCACCTGGGTGGCCTTTCTCGGTGACGACACCGTCCCCTCGCCCGGATGGCTTGCGGCGCATCGTCGCGCCCATCGTGAGCGTGGCGACGGCGAAGAGCTGGCGGTGATCGGCTATACCGGCTGGCATCGCCGCGTACCCCTCACGCCATTTCTCAAATACATCAACGAATACGGCCTGCAATTCGGTTACGCGCTGATCGAGGATTCCGACAGCGTACCATTCAACTTCTTTTACACGTCGAACCTCTCTCTGCATCGCAGCCGACTGCTCGCCGAGCCCTTCGATACGCGTTTTCCCTATCCGGCGTACGAAGATATCGAGTGTGGGTATCGCCTCATGGAGAAAAGGGGCGGACGGTTGCTCTACCGGGCCGACGCGATCACCGCTCACGATCATCCCACTACCATCGATCGCTTCATGAAGCGCCAAGAAAAAGCGGGTTATTGTGGTGTGGTCTTCGCCTTGCTCCACCCTGAGCTCAGCGGCTGGGTAGGAGTCGGGTCCGACGGACCACCACCGATACCCGAGGCGCCACGTCAACGTCGGCTCGAGACTCTGGCCCGGGTTTTGCAAAACTTGCCTGTACCCGCGCCTCGACTGTGGGAAACGGTTTTGCGATACCACTACATTCGTGGCCTTCACCGCGGTTGGCACGAACGGGCGCGAAGGCAGCCGAAAGGAGATTCACCATGAACGTGCGAACCGGCATCACCCGCTCCCGCCGCTTCGTCTTCGCGGTCCTGCTCGCCGCCGTGGTCGCGTGGCCGGCCGCGATGTCGGCCGAAGCCAAGACCGAGCCGAAGGTCCGCGAACGGAGCCCCGAAACCAGCACCAGCACCAAGAGCCGTGGCAGCAGTAGCAACCGTGGCTCGACCACCAAGAGCCGTGGCAACACCTCGACACGGAGTCGATCCGACTCGTCGAGCTCGACGCGCTCGCGTAGCCGATCCAGCAGCAGCCGTCGCGGCTCGTCGGTCCGGGTCACCGAGCCTCCGGCCTACGGCTCCTACCGTGGCACGTATCGCGGCGATCGCTATCGCAGCGACCGCTATCGCTACGATCGTTACCGCTATCGTGGCTCGTACTACAACCGCTACCGCCACTCGTACCGCTACCACAACTACTACTACCGCTGGTATCCGGTGTACTACGGACCGTATTTCTACTGGGACTTCGGCTTTCCGTGGGTGTCGTCGCACGGTCGCTACTATCCGCGCTACCCGTATTACTCCTACCAACGTGAGTACGAGTATCAAGGCGCGATCGACTTCGATGTCCGACCGGAGGAAGCCGAGATTTGGATCGACGGCGGGTACGTCGGTCAGGCCGATGATCTCGATGGCTTTCCGACCTTCCTCTGGCTCGACGAAGGCACCTACGATGTCGTCATCTACCTCGACGGCTACGAGACCATCTCGCGTCAGTACAGCGTCTATCCAGGCGTGGTGATCGACGTCGAAGATCGGATGAAGCCCGGTACCGCCACCAAGCCCGGCGAACTCTTCCCGAAGACCACCGAGCGTCGTGACGCCCGGATCCAGCGGGATCGTGAGCGCGCCGAAGCGGCGGATTGGAGCCAGGCGCGACGCGTGAGTCCCGACGGCGACCAGACCAGCGACGCCCCCGGGCGCTTGCGTTTCGAGGTCGAACCCGAGGATGCGGCGGTTTATCTCGACGGTCAGCTGCTCGGTATCGCCGGTGAGCTGAAGTTCAACAACAACGGCTTTACCGTCACCCCGGGCGAGCATGTGATCGAGATCTCACGGCCGGGTTACGAGACCGAAAGCGTCACGATCGACGTCGAGAGCGGCGAAAAGGTAGTCGTCGAGCTCACCCTCGACGAAGACTGAG
>JBCDBH010000148.1:0-13565 GCA_039184055.1 Acidobacteriota bacterium | reverse complement strand
GGGGGGCCTACACTCTTCCTGTGCCTGATCACAGCTTAATAGTTACTTGTTCTGGTTGAGTGGGGCCCCCCCGCGACGGGCGGCGGTCACCCCATCGACATCGGCGGCGGCGCTGATCACGACCGCAGGGTCGCCCGCGTGTCGACTCCGACACAAGCCGACCGCCAGCTCGACCCCGAGATCGAGCCGGAGCGTGGCGCATCGCACGTCGAGACCGGCCACCGCGAACGCGTCGACCAGGGCACCGACCTGATGAGGCGACTCTCGGTCGATCCGGAGTCGACGAAACGGCAGTTGATTCGCCCACGCGATCATGAAGTGATCGCGCTCGAGCACTTCGAGCAAGCCGTGCAACGTGGCACGTTCGAGCGTCTCGGCGACCGCGAAGCCGCTGACCATCGACACGTCGTTCACCTCGTCCGGCACCACGGGCCGATACTCCGCGAACGCCCGGGACGCGGGGACCAGCACGGGTCGTTCGGCGGTCAACGACCACCCCCACACCCAGGCCACGGTCCGGTCCGGACTCGGTGCCGGATATGGAAACCCCGCGATGGCACGGGTAGACGACGCAAAGCAATCGAAACGACGCGGGTCGATGGCCTCGTCCGGTGGCAGATCACGCCACGCCGCGAAGATCAGGTCACGCTCGGAAGGTGGCAACACCGACAGGCGCTCGACCGCTTCCCCCACCGCCGACGCTCGCGCCGAAGCTGCATCGAGCGCGATCCCGGCGCCGGTCAACGCACCGATACCGTAGGCCTGCCACGCGGTGTCGGCGGCGATCGCGTGCCATTGCTCGATCCGCGGATCGTGAGCCGTGGGCGGAACCCGATCGAGCGACCGAATCGGCCCGGTCAACGGACTGACCAATCGCGGCGTGACCCGGTGAATATGCTCCGGATCCGATGGACGGTCGGCAAATTCGAGCTTCTTGGCGTAGCGAAAAGCCGGGAACGGCCCGAGCGGCCGACACAGCGAGCAGCGGGACGTACGCAGCACGGGGTGCGTCGCCGAGGTGCCGTCCGCGTCGAAGACCACCAGAGAATCATCTGGGAGCCCACGACCCTCGACCGCGGCGGCAAGCGCGACCCCGAGGCGATCACATACCGAAGCGATCGGACGCTCGGGTCGACTCTGCCCCGACCAGATCGGCGCATGCACCGAGAGGCGCAAATCGGCGCACACCAAACAGGGTCCACATCCCGGTACGACCCGTGGCCCGAGCCGTGATCGCGGACCCAATCCGAGAGCCGCGATCAACGGCACGCCGACTTCGAGCGCGGCCCGAGTCACCTCGGCCCATGCCACGGTGTCGACCGCATCGAGCGCGAAGGCCATCACTTCGCGCCCGGTGAGCGCACGATACGGCCAACCGGCATCGAGCGGCCCGGGAACGAGCTCGACCAACCCGGGCCAACGCGCCTGGGCCCAAGCGTGAACCGCCTCGGCCCGTGGGCGGCCGAGGGCACGGCGATCGAGCAGCGGATGGTCGATGACGTCAGCGGGGCCGACCACATCGTGATCGGCCCGGGTCGGCGCGATGACCATGCGCCGAGGCATGAGCTCGACGAGGGCGCGACAACCCGCGCGACCGAGACCGATCAGCGCCGTCTCGGTCACATCCGAGCTCACCGATCAGCCCTTGTCGCCGGGCTCGTCGGTCTTGTCGGTCTTGTCGTCAGCCGACGTGTCGTCGGCGGCAGGATGCGTCGGACCCGGGGACGGCTGCGTCGTCGGTGGGACGCAAGGAAACGGCGCCGCCGAGGGCGCACACGTTCCCGGCCACGCGCTGGCACCCGCCTGCGGGATGCAAATACACGGCCCCGTCGGCTGCGCGGTACCCATCACGCTTGCCGGGGAACATACACAGGGGCTACCCGGGCACGCACACGGGCAGGGCATGCCCGCCGAGGCCTCGCTCGGTGACGGTGACCACACACACGCACCGATGGTCCGTGGGCCAGGCGGCTGCGGGCCACAAATACACGGTCCCGACATCTGCGTCTGGGCCCGCGCGACCCCCGCGGGCGCCTCCCCACCGGTGGGAATGCACACACACGGACCGAAGGTCTTGGCCTGAGCCTGTGCCTGCATGCCACTCGGATCCGGTATGCACACACACGGACCAAAAGTCGTCGTGCCGAACGATCCGCCGTGGGGCGGTGGCGAGCACACACACGGGCCAAACGTCGCACCCACATGACCATAGGAAGGCCACGTCGGATAGGCATAGTGGCCAGTGAAGTGAACCGGCGCGTACCCCCAACTCGACGCGCTCGGCCAACCGCCATACCCGGCGGTCGCATACAGTGCCATCGCATCCATCACCGTGCCGCGACGACGTGGATAGTCGAGATCGCCGAACTCCACCTCGACATCCTCTGAGACCCATACCCATGTGGGCTCGAATTGAAGATCGGACGGTGCGGTGTAACGGATCGCGCCTTCGGGAAAATCGATCGATCGACGCAGCTCGACATCGAGATAAAGCCGCGTCCAATTGCTATGCGACGCCTTGCCGAGAAAACCCAAAAGAAGGCTGACCCCGGCTTTTCGATGTGGATCGCGAACCGTATGCGCGACGATGTCGTGTTCGGGCAGGCTCATGTATTCCCCTCCGCTGAGACTCCGATCCGAACGTCGACCCCCGAGACGTGGCCGGACAGAGACTCAGTACCTTGTCAGGACAGAGAAACCCTAGCACAAGACCATGAACAGAACCGCTGAACCCACCATTTCGTGAAGTCCAGCTTCACATGATCACACCTGCATGAGTCGAGGCGGATCTCGAGCTCGACCAAGTAAGGCTTATCCAGACCAACGCACGTCGACGATCTCGGTCGGTAAACCCCCGGCGTTGAGATGATCGATCCACGCCCCTTGCTCGGGACGTAGCTGATCATTCGGTCCTTTGACCTCGAGCAAGCGGAACCCGGGTGATGCAGTATCGAACAAAAATAGATCGGGAAAGCCGCGACTGTATCGACGAGGATCGCGGCTGAGCCGATCGCACACCCACGCGACCTGACGCCCGGTGAGCCGTGAGCAGGCCAACGCGATCGGCTCCCAGCTCCGCCAGCCGACAAAAGGATTGGCGATGCCGTGCTTGTCACGCCACACGCTCAGAAGACGTGGCCGCAGGTCGTCTTCACCCTTCAGCTCGGTGAGCCGTTGCGTGATCGCGGCCTCACGGGGTGGGCGAAAGTGGGCACCGAGATCGAAGGGGCCAACTTGAAAAGGATGTTGAAAGGCACCCGCGACGGGTGCAAAGACGATGTCCCAAAAGGCGAGCCCGAAAATCGCGCGCCATAAGAAGTTCTCGGCAAAAAAACCCTGGCCACCGAGGGCCTCGAGAACCAATTCTTCGATCGGCGCTGCTTCTTTCAACCCAGCGGCTTCTTTCAACCCGACGGGTGCACGCTCGATTCGCAGGGTGCGTCGGGGACGACGGCGTCGTGGTGGTGGCGGCATCCGTTCGCCCCGCGCGCGCCTCAATCGGTGCAGGAACCGGGGCGCGAAAACCGCTTCGCTCTCGTCCCGTGGCGCCTCGACGATCTCATGACACAACGCGATGGCGTCGGCGAGACGACCACGGTCGGCGAGCAACCGAGCACGACGTTCACGTGCCGGTGGTGTCGTCGCGGCATCGTAGAGCGCCAACGCATCGTCACACCGACCGTGTCGCTCTAGACCGCGCGCCACCCGGACCACGGTACGTTCGAGACGCGGCCGCGCCACCGCATGCCATTCCGCCGTCGCCGCCTGTCGGGCCATGGCGACGATCTGATCGAGATCGTCGGTGGTCGCGAGACGATGGCGAAATCGATAGAGAGCGAGCATGTCGTCGATCGCCCGGCGATCGGAAAAGAACCTCGAGGCTCGATCGAGCGCCACGGTTTCATAGCGAACGATCCCGAGCTCCGACACCACGAAAGCACTCCAATCGTGGTCGAGATCGCCAAAAAAGAGCAGACGAAGCACCTCGAGCTCGGCGAGACGCAGGGGACGCACCACGGTGGAGATCCGATCGAGCGCGGCACGCAACGCCGCATCGTCGACGTGGTCCCGCAGCGTGGTCATCCATTCAGTTTTGCGTCGGGCGGTCACGGCCGGGTCGATCAAACATGTTCGGGCGAGCGCGCGTAGCTCGGGCACGCGCAACACCGCGAGTCGCTCCTCGATCGGCGCGCTCGCACCCTCGTCGACAAAACCTGCTTCCACCAATCTCGCCAACGCTCGATCGATATCGCCGACTTCCGGGTAGCTCAATCGGTCACGGCGAAACAACGGTCCACGACGTGACACCAACCGCACCCACAGCCGTCGCGCCGCCTCGTCGAGCCGTCGCAACTCATCGATCAGCTCACGCTCGGACTCGGTCAGCACATCGCCATAACGTCGATCGACCACGGCGCACACCGCCAGGACATTATCGGCGTAGTACCCCGGTGGCAGGCGTCTGGGCTCCGCGTGGCTGTCCCCAACGGGAAACATGGTTGCAGTATGCCATAGATTACCGCCGTATTACCGCGCCCACGTATTGACCAAGGCTTGACGATCATCGACCTCGAGAACCAGGCATTCACGCACCGAGCAAGGTAAGCTACCGCTTCGATTTTTGGTGTCCGCGAAAGGATTGTCATGCCCCTGCTCACCGGTTCCGTCAGCCTGAGTCGCTTCAACGTCATCTCCAAACCACCGTCGCTCGATTTCGACAGCGCGCATTTTCGTGAAATCGCCCCCGGCTCGGAGGTCCGCGAGAGTGCTGGCTTCGTGCCGCTCGAGATCGAGGCGCCTTGGGAGGTCGGCACCGAGCGCTATGTGTTTCGCGTCCGGATCGACCGTCTGCGTCCCGACCCGGTCGCGGTCAAGGAGCGTGTCAAGCAGCTGGTCCAGGCCGAGCTCGATTCGGGTATGCCGTTCGTCGGCCCGAAGAAACGCAAACGCCTCAAGGAAATGGCCGAAGAGGAGCTGATCCTGTCGGCGGTCCCATCGAGCCGCTTTATCGAAGCGTGTCTCGATGGCGATGTCTTGCACGTCGCCTCGAGCGCCAAGAACGTGCTCGGCATCGTGCTCGCTCAGCTCCGTCGCATCGGTGTCATCGCCGAGGCCAAAACACCGTGGGCCGATCGTGGCGAGCCGGAGATCGAAAGCGACATCATCGAAGCCAAGGAACCCGGTGAGTCGGTGCGGGGCTGTCGCTTCCTCCGCAACCTGGTGGGTGATCGCGAGGTGCTGATCGAGCCGGAAAGTGGCTATGTCCGCCTGCAAACCCATGACGCACGCATCACGCTCACCGGTGGCGTACTGCCCGAGATGCACCGCTTGCTCGAAGCGGGCGCCGAGATCCTCGGCGCCAAGATGATCACCGGCGAGACACGTTTTCGTTTCGACGCGATGAGCTTTCGCCTGTCGGGGCTAAGGGTGGAAACTGGTCGTCACGAGCATTGGATCGAGCTTCTCGACGAGCGGCTCGATCGTTTCAATACGGTCTGGGATCTGCTCGATGGTAAATACGGCACGCTCGGCACCGAGCGCGAATCACGCGCCCGTCGTCTACGGATCGTGCCCCACCCGCCACCGGCCGAGGCGATGGCGGCCGAAGCGATAGCGGCCGAAGATATGTCGACCGAGGCGACGTCGACCGAGGCGATGTTGACCGAGAACAGGTCATCGACACCCGCCACGGAAGGATCAGCGGACGAATCCGCCGCTTCGGCCGACGACACCCCACGCGAGGTGACCCATGGTTGAGCGACGCGCTGGATGGCCGCACCGTCTCGGCTTGGCCATCCTGGCGCTCGGATTGGGTCTCATGGCCGGCTGTAGCCGGCCAGCCCCACCCACCAATCTGCTCTTCATCACCCTCGATACGCTGCGCTCCGACCGTCTCGGAGTCTACGGCTACGATCGCCCGACGTCACCCAACCTCGATGCGTTCGCCGCCGAAAGCGTGGTGTTCACCGACGCGACGGCGAGCATTCCCACCACCTTGCCATCGCACGTCAGCATCTTCACCGGTCTGCCCGTCTATCGCCACGGCATCCGACGCAACGGCCAGGTCCCCAAGCAGCCTCTGCATACGATCTTCACCCTGCTCAACGACCAGGGACGGGCCACCGCCGGAATCGTCGCCGCCAAGGTGCTCGACGGCCGCTTCTTCGGCACCGACGCTGGATTCGACGAGTTGATTTGGGAACCGGGTGGCGAGGGCATTTGGCAGATCCGGGCGGCGTCGGTCAACGAGAAGGCCGCCGCGTGGCTCGATCAGCACGCCGCCGATCCGTTCGCGCTGTGGCTGCATTACTACGACCCCCACGAGCCGTACGATCCGGAGCCGGAGTGGGCCGAGCCTTTCACCGGTGATTATCAAGGGCCGCTCCCCGCCGCGATGTCGGTCGAAGCGTTGAGCGCGCTCAACCTGGAAAACGGCACCGCCGACCTCACCGAGCGTGATCTTCGCTATATCGACGATCTCTACGACGCCGAGGTCGCCTACCTCGACCATCACCTCGGCGAAGTCCTCGCCATGCTCGATACGCACGGAGTACGGGATCAGACCGTGGTGGTGATGGTCGCCGATCACGGTCAGGCTCATGGCGAGAACCGCCACGACTATTGGGGACACGGCCAATTTCTGGTCGAGCCGAGCATCAAGGTTCCGATGCTCATCCACGTCCCGGGTCGAGCCGCGCGCACGGTCGACATCGCGGTCGAAAACCTCGATCTCATGCCGACCCTGGCGTCGATCTTCGAGCTCGACACCGCCGACGACCTGCCGGGACGCGACCTTGGCCCGGCCATGATTGGCGAGACGATGCCATCGAAGCGTGTGCGGGTGAGCGAACGACGGACATGGCGCAAACATCCCGATCGTCTGGGCGTGGCGATTCATGGCGGCGATTGGAAGCTCACCTACTTCGGCACCCAGAAGAATCACACGTACCACCTCGGCCGCGCGGACGGTGAAGGTGGTATCGACGGTGAGGATTTCTTTTCACCCGATGGCCCCGAGGCGGCCCAGATCACTCGCTTGCTCGATCGGATCGAAGCCTCGGCGCGTGCCGTCGACGACACCCCACTCGATGCGGAAACCCGTGCCGCGCTCGAAGCCCTGGGATATCTGTGATGCTTGCTCGACTCCTCCACACTCGGATTCGCCCCGCCCGCTACCTGACGGCGCTCCCTCTCGCCTTTCTCGCTTTCGGCCAGCTCGGCTGTGGGAGCGACCCGGGACCGAACGCCTTTCATATCGAGGTCGATCGTACCGACCTCTATCGGGTCGACTACGTCGCGCTCACCGAGCTCGGTCTGCGTGGTACTCGCCCGAGCACCGATCTCGCCGTCACCCATCTGGACGAACCGGTTCCGATCCGTGTCGAAGACGGTGGCGACGGTGAGTTCGGCCCGGGTGACGCGGTCTTTTTCGTCGGCCGAGAGCTCGATCGTAACGGCGATGCAAAACGTCACAATCGCAACAACGTCTACCGCTTGGCGTGGGATGGCGTGCCGAGCCCCCGGATGACCGAGCTCACGAGCAGCGAGACGCGGGATGACGACACGACGACGAGCCGCGCGTTGAGCCGCAGCCAGCACCTCGAGGTCGACAAGTTGATGATCCGTCTCGATCGTCGCCACGTTGAAGAGGACGAGCAGCCCGACGTCTGGATGTGGGCCAAACTGTCACAGATCGACCGCAAGCCCTTTACCGTCGACCTCGATCTTCGCGACCTGCCGACCGACGCCACCCTCGAGCTCACCATCGGCGCGCGGGCGCTGTCACGGATCCCGCGTCGTCCACCCGATTTCGCCGAGCACGCTGTCGACGTGCTTTTCGATGGCGTGGTGGTGCATCGGGCCACCTGGGATGGCGATGAGCTCACCCAGATCGAGCTCGACGGTTCGGACGTCGCGCCGGGACGACGCGAGCTGGGCTTGCGAGTACCGAAACGCATCAACCCGCTGACGGATGAGCCGATCATCGACGTCGTCATGATCGACGAGATCCAGTTGCGCTATCGCAACGGTGGGCTCTTCGTCACTTCACCGACCGAGCTCGACGTCGCGGCTGGCGAGGGCGACGTCATGCTGACCGCGGGTGGCGACAAGGTGGTCGCTTACAGCACCGCGGGTGAGCGCGCGGTGAGCACGAATCTGGGCGAGGGCAGACACCAGCTTCCCGTGTCGTCGAGCGACGATTCCTGGCTCCTGGTGAGTGGCGATGTCGCCCGTTCCCCGGTGGTGATCTTTCCCGATCGGCCGTCGGATCTACGCAATCCGGCCAACCGCGCTGACTATTTGATGATCGCCCACGAGAGCCTGCTCGAGGCCACCGAGCCGCTCGCCGCGTTGCACCGCGAGCGGGGTCTCGAGGTGGCGCTGATCGATGTCCAGGACATCTACGACGAGTACAACGGCGGGCTGGTGCACCCTCGGGCGATTCGCGATTTCATCGCCACGACCCACCACGAATGGCAGGAGCCGCGACCGCAATTCGTGCTCTTGGTGGGCGATGCGAGCTGGGATACCCACAACACCACGATCGACGACGCCAATTACGCCAATTGGAGCAACCGTCAGCTGACTCCGGGTCGGGGGCGCTTCTTGTCACGGGACACGACCACCTACGGTGAGCAGCCGGAGTTCGCAGGTGCCCGCAACTTGATCCCGACGTGGAGCTATCACGGCGTGCAGGGCCAATCGGCGAGCGACAATTATTTCGTCACGGTCGATGGCGACGATTTCCTCCCCGATTTGGCGATCGGTCGACTGCCGCTCTATCACCCGGAGGAGGTCGCGGCGGTGGTGACGAAGACGCGGCAGTACCTCGAGTCGCCGCCGGATGGTGATTGGCGTCGCAGCCTGCTGTGGATCAGCAATGAGCAGGAGCGGTATCAACGCGCCAGTGACCGCCTCGCGACGAGCGCCGAGGAGCGTGGATTCGCCAATCATCGGGTGTATCCGGATACGGAGAGCACCGCCAATACGGACCATCAGCGAGCGCTGATCGATGCGTTCGATGAGGGTCAGCTGGTGGCGCATTTCATCGGTCACGGGGGCCGCAATATCTGGCGGACGGCGGAACCGGATTTCGAGAACAACAAGGATCTGTTTACGCTCGATCATGTGGATACGCTGGAGCCACACGGTCGGCTGCCGATGGTGTTGAGCATGACGTGTTTTAGCGCGCCGTTTGATCATCCGAATGCGGATTCGATCGGGGAGAAGCTGTTGCGTACGCCGGATCGTGGGGCGATTGCGGTGTTTGCGGCATCGTGGCGGAATAATCCTTCGTTCAAGGTGACGGGGAGTATTCTCGATGAGATGCTGGCGGGGGTGCCTATCGGGACGGCGATTCAGCGGGCGAAGCGGGATACGAAGAGTCGGACTTTGATCGAGACTTATAATTTGCTTGGGGATCCGGCTTTGGTTTTGGCTTTGCCTGAGGAGATGGAGGTTCCTTCTTCTACGGCTTCTAGTGGGTAGGTTGTGTTCCGGATGTAGCTGAGCTGCTTCGCTCCGCTTTGACGATTGAGACGGGTTCGTGTTTCTCGTGCTCGACTGGCTTGTGAAAAGGCAAGGACGGTCCGCTTATAACGAAAATAGCCTCCGGCTATTTTCGTTAGTCACGTACGCTCCTTCGGAGCGTAGTGACGGCGGATTGACTCACGAAATCCGTCTTCGATAACGCTGGGGCTACTGAGAGATCCGTGAGTCTACAGACCAGTCTGGCTTTCTGTGCCCGCGTCGCCTTTCGAGTTTGCTTGGTTCGACTCTGACCGTCACCTCGAGTTTGGAACGTGGCCGTCCGCGCCAGCTGCGCGCGAGAAACGCGAGCCCCGTCTCCCCCTTTGAGCGGTCTTTCGGTGTACAAGCGAAGAGAACCCACGTTCTTACTTCGTGAGCTTTCTCCCTCGTAAGCAGTATTTCGGTGTACAAGCGAAGAGCCAAAGACTTTCGCCTGCTGCTTCCTGAGCCTGTTTATAGAAAAGGTGTGCGTGAGGAGGTTTGGTGGTTAGCTCTCCGCTAGCCAAGTGTTGATTCTGGTTTCGATTTGGTCGCGGATGTCTCGGAAGACTTCTAGTTTTTCTTGGTCGGTTCCGGTGGCGGCGGCGGGGTCTTGGAAGGACCAGGAGATTCTCTGGCTGGCGCCGAAGAGGCCGACGGGGCAGGATTCGGCGGCGGAGTCGCAGACGGTGAGGAGGATGTCGATGGGGGTGTCTTGGTGGGTGTCGATGTGTTTGGGGTAATGGGAGGTGATGTCGATGCCTTTTTCGGTCATGGCGCGTACGGCGTAGGGGTTGACTCGATCGTTGGGCTGGGTGCCGGCGGAGAGGGCGTGGATGCCTCGGTTGCGGAGGAAGCCTTCGGCCATTTGGCTGCGGGCGGAGTTGCCGGTGCAAAGCACGAGCACGGTACGTTCGGACATTCGCTCACCTCCTTTGGATCTTGGAATCAGGTCTCGGCTCGAGACCTGCGATTCAACCTACCAAGATGCGGGCGGTGGCGGCTAGGGCGGCGGTTTCGACTCTGAGGATTCTTGGACCGAGGCTGACTGGGCGGCAGCCGAGGGCTTTGAGCTGGTTGCGTTCGGGGTCGGTCCAGCCGCCTTCGGGACCGATGGCGACGACGCCGGATGGGCCTTGGGCTTGGAGGTCGACGCCTTTGTCGGTGGCTTCGTCGAGGATCCATTTGGCGTCGTGGTGGAGCCACGGGTCGATGGCGGACCAGGGGTGGATGCCGGTGATGTCGGGCACGCGGGCGCGATGGCTTTGTTCGACGGCGGCGCGGGCGACGCGGCGCCAGCGTTCTAAGGTCGCGTCGCCGGGCTGGCGTGGGGTGCGGGCGGAGGCGATGAAGTGGATGGCGTGGACGCCTAGCTCGGTGGCTTTTTCGACCAGCCATGAGGCGCGTTCGGATCGTGGCACGGCGACGATGAGATGGAGCTCGTAGGTGGGCTCGTTGGCCGGGGCGACGGTGTCGAGCGCGACGCGGGCGTGTTTTTTGTCGATGGTGACGACGGTGCCCCAGCGAGCGTTGCCGTGTCCGTCGATGATTCGGAGCCGAGCGTCTTTGGCCAGACGACGCGCGCGAAAGAGGTGGCGGTAGGCGTCACCGGTGATGTCGATGTGGTCGGCGTGAAGATCGTCGTCGGTGAGGAGATGGGTGATCATCGACTGAGCTCAGAGGAGCGCCGCTCGAGGAGAAGAGCGAGCCATTCGCCGTCGGTTCGGTGGTCGAGCACGACGCAGCCGGCGTCGCGCCACCAGCCGGCAACTTGTTCGTGCTCGTCGATCAGGTTGCCGGATGCGATCAGTCGCCCGCCGATCCGCACGCGGTCGACGATGGCTTTGAGGTGGTGACGAATCCGTCCGGGCAAGACGTTGACCAGGGCGAGATCGAAGGTCGGCTCGGGCGCCAAGGCTTCGATGGTGCCGGCGTAGTAGTGAATGGGCGCGTCGGGGGTGTTGATGTCGCGGTTGATCCGCGCTGCGGGCAAGGCCACCGGGTCGATGTCGAAGCCAATCACCACCGAGGCTCCCAAACAGTGGGCGATGATCGCCAAGATGCCGGTTCCGGTGCCGACGTCGAGTACGCGGGCGTCAGTGAGTGAGTCGGCGGGCTCGAGGTCTTCCAGCCAGCCGGCCACCAGTCGGGTGGTTTCGTGGCTGCCGGTGCCGAAGGCCTGACGCGCCGGGATGTGCAGCCATCGACGTTCCGCGCCCGCATCGCCGCTCGACACGCGATGCTCATCGCCGGGATCGACTCGAAATCCTCGACCGAGATCGAAGGGCATGGCGTGACGTCGGTATTCGGCCAGCCAATCCCGGTCTTCGACCACGCTGACGTCGACCAGCTGGACCCGGTCACCCCAGGAAGCCAAACCCACGCGCAGTCTGTCTGCGAGCGCGGAGGTCGGCTCTTCCGGGAAGTAGGCGATCATGCGTCGTCGCCCGTCGTCTTCGACGTCGGCGAACGGGCTCTCGCCCTCGACCACTTGGCCGAGCGAGCCGGTCGTCCACAGCCAGGCGCCGATCTCGTCTTCGAGATCGGCGGGAAGGTCGACCACCGCCTGGAGTAGCGTCATGTCTCGGGAGCTATTTGAAGAGGTCGCTGATGCGTCCGATCACGCCCTTGCTCTCGTGGACCTCGTTACCGCCGAGCTCGGCCTGACGACGCAGCAGCTCGAGCTGTTCGGTATCGAGCTTGTCGGGGTGCGGGACGTGCAACGCGACGTGAATGATGTGGTCGCCGAGCGCCGACACGTTGAGGTGCTGTACGCCTTTGCCACGCAAGGCGAAAGTCTTGCCCGGCTGGGTACCGGGTGGAATCCGCAGCTTGTCCTCGCCGTGCAGCGTCTCGATCGGCACGGTGGTGCCCAAGACGAGCTGGGGATAGCTGAGATGGAGCTCTTCGTGGACGTCGGCGCCGTCACGTTGCCAACGCTCGTGGGGTTTCACCCGTAACGCCACCTCGAGATCGCCCGGTGGGCCACCCCGCCGACCGTGATCGCCCTCGCCACGCAAACGCAAGCGCAGACCGTTGTCGACTCCGGCGGGAACGGTGATGTCGAGATCGCGCTCCTGCTCGATGCGGCCATCGCCGTCACACGCTTCGCACGGTGTCGTCACCACCTGGCCGGTACCGCCACAGGTCGGGCAGGTGCGCGCCACGCTCAAGAAACCCTGGCTGTAGCGCACCTGACCGGTGCCGTTGCACACCGAGCATTGACTGAGTCGACCGTCGCTGCTGCCGGTGCCGTTACAGGTTTCACAGTGCTCACGTCGGGGCACGCGAATGTTGACCTCGTGCCCGAACGCGGCCTCTTCGAAGCTCAGCTCGAGGTCGTAACGCAGATCGGCGCCCGGTACGCCACCACCACGACGGCTGCGACCGCCGACCCCAAAACCGAAGAGATCTCCCAAGATGTCCGAGAAATCGCCGAAGGTGGACGGATCGAAACCACCGGCGCCACCACTGCCACCCAATCCAGCGTGACCGAAGCGGTCGTAGCGTGCGCGCTTCTCCTGATCGGACAACACCGAATACGCCTCGGCGGCGAGCTTGAATTTCTCCTCGGCCTCGTTATCGCCCGGGTTGCGATCTGGATGGAATTTGACCGCCTTCTTGCGATAGGCGGACTTGATCTCTTGGGCCGAGGCTTCGCGCGCCACGCCCAACACCTCGTAATAGTCGGCTTTGCTCATGATGACTGGTGTTCAGACCGAGAGACTCACGACGAGCTTTCCGCTTTCTCGGCCTCTTTCTTGTCCTTCTTGTTCTTCTTGTCGTCGGCCTTGTCGGCCTTGGCCTGCTCGAGCATGATCTGCGACAGCTTCTGCGACAACGATTGGAGATCGAAGATCGCCGCCTCGACGTCGGCCATTTCTTCTTCGGTCAAGGCCATGCGGGCGCGCAACAAGGACTGATTGATCTTCTTGCGATCGCCTTCGCCCATGCCTTCCGAAAGCTGTTCGAACACCCGCTCGTTGGCGTAAATCAAGCCTTCGAGGCGATTCTTGACCCGCCGAAGCTCACGTCGTTTGGCGTCTTCGTGGGCG
>JBCDBH010000147.1:0-13638 GCA_039184055.1 Acidobacteriota bacterium | reverse complement strand
GTGCAGGAGCGCTTGGCGGCGGGGCTCGATTGGGTCATTTCTCGGATTTATCGACCGGTGCTCGACATGGCGTTGTCGTGGCGTTACACCACGGTCGCGATCGCCTGTGCCGCGCTCTTGATCACGGTCAGTGCGATGACGTCCAACGTGATCGGCTTCGCCTTTTATCCCAGCGTGGAACCGGACAACCTGGTGGTCTACGTCACCATGCCCCTCGGGACCCCGGCTCGGCAGACAGCCGCCACGCTCGAGCAGATCGAAGAGAACGCGTTCGCTTTGCAACGCGAGCTGGCGGCGAGTGGTCACGAGAGTGTCTTTCGTCACGTCATGACCACGGTGGGTGAGCAACCCTTTCGTCAGCGCCAGGCGAATGTGTTCACACCGGGCACTGCGTCGAGCGGGCATATCGGTGAGGTCAATGTCGAGCTGTCTCCCGCCGAGACCCGAGGGATCGCCGCCAGTGAGCTGGTACGGCGGTGGCGCGACATCACGGGACCGATTCCCGATGCCGTCGATGTGAGCTTCGTGTCGTCGCTGATCGCCCCTGGCGGTGCGATCGACATTCGGCTCTCCGGTCCCGATCTCGATCAACTTCGCTGGGCCGCTACCGAGCTCAAGACCGAGCTGGCGCGGTATCCAGGGGTGGTCGATATCGGTGATTCGCTCCGGCGGGGCAAACGAGAGCTCGAGCTCGACGTGACCTCTGAAGCCGAAGCCTGTGGCATCACCCGGGGGGACCTGGCGCGTCAGGTGCGACAGGCCTTTTATGGTGAGGAGGCGCAGCGGATCCAGCGTGGGCGCGACGATGTGCGGGTCATGGTGCGTTACCCCGAGCGTGATCGTCAGTCTTTGAGCACCCTGCAAGAGATGCGGATCCGAACACCCGACGGACGCGAGATGCCGTTCGCGGTGGTCGGACGGGCCGAGATGGGACGTGGCTTCGCGTCGATCGTACGGACCGATGGCCGTCGTACGGTCGATGTCGTTGCCGACGTCGACACGACGATCAACGATCCCAACGAGATCATCGCCGATTTACAGACGAGCTTTTTGCCACGCTTGCTCGCCGAAGCTCCCGGGTTGAGCTATCGGCTCGAGGGGCAACAGCGTGATCAGCGGGAAACCTTGGGTGGGCTCCAGCGCGGTTTCTTGATCTCGCTCTTTGTGATCTATGCGCTGTTGGCGATTCCGTTCCGGTCGTATTTGCAGCCGCTGATCGTGATGAGTGCCATTCCCTTCGGCGTGATCGGCGCGATCTGGGGTCATGTGCTGCTCGGTCACACGGTGACGATCCTCTCCGCCTTCGGGATCGTCGCGCTGGTCGGGGTGGTGGTCAACGACAGCCTGGTGATGGTGGATTTCATCAATCGCGCCTATCGCGCTGGGACGCCACTGCTCGAAGCGATCCGCGCCGCGGGGGCGATCCGGTTTCGACCGATTCTTCTGACTTCGCTGACGACCTTCGTCGGTTTGCTCCCACTCATTCTCGAGCGCAGCTTGCAGGCCCAGTTTCTGATCCCGATGGCGATCTCTTTGGCTTTCGGGGTGATCTTCGCGACCGGAATCATCCTTATTTTGGTTCCTGTGGGCTACACCATTCTCGAAGACGCCAAGGCGCTCGTCGGTCGAGTCTTGGGTATCGACACGACGCCAGCCGCCGACCCGACTCCACACGAAGCCTGACCGTTTTTTCTCGACAATCGGGTGAGGGTATCGAGCTCTCACGTTCGTTCTTTGTTGCGATACACGCTGCGCAGCCTCGCGTGGCGTAAACACGGACAAGGAGCTCTTCATGTCACGCTTTTTCTTCTTGCTGTTGCTCTTGTTTCCGGTCTTGCCGGTATTCGGCTCGTTCGACGAAGTCGAAGCGATTTTCCCCGATACCTGTACATCCACCTACACGCCCGGTGTCGTCGCCTCGGACCCGGTTCCGGGTGTCGATGGCACGGTCATCGCGTATTGGACCGCAGGCTCGTTTGTCGAAAATCAGGTCGTGCTGATCGTCAACGGCAACTCGTTCGGTGAGCCCGACTACGTCGATCTCGCCGAGCATCTGGCTCAGAATGGCTTCATCGCGGTGGTCGCCATACGGCCCGACGGCGTCGATCCGGTCGATTTCGTCTTCACGGCGCTCGAAGGCACGTTCGATTGGCTGGGAATCGACCCCGATGGCGATGACTACGGTCTGGCGTTGGTCGGTCACAGTGTCGGTGGCGGTGTCGTGGTCGACGCCGCGGTCGCCAATGACGACAACGGGATGGGTTACTCGATCGGTGGGGTGGCGAATCTCGCTCCGGTCGCCTCGTCGGAACATCTCGACGAGTCCGACACGCCGAGCTTCCTGGTGATCTACGGCTCCCAGGACGAGGATGTCGACGGTTTCAACGGGCTCACTCCCGCCGAGGCTCATGCCGCCTATGACAACGCCGGCACCGAGAGCACCACGACGTGCAACAACCCGCCTTGTCTCGATACGCGGCCGGGGCTCGAACGCACCATGGTGTTCGTCTATGGCGCCGATCACGCGGGCCTGGTCGGCAAAGACACTCACTTCGCCTGGGGTGGTGAGCCACAGGATCTCGAGTACGTCTCGGGCGCCGATCAGCTGTGCATCGTCAAGGCCTATCTGACCGGCTTCCTGCGTTATCGGCTCTATGACATCGAGGTCTATCGTGGGTTGCTACGTGGCGAGTGGCAACCGGTTTCGGTCGATGCCATCACCACCAACAAGGCTGATTTCTTCGGCAATCCAGCCGGTTCCGATATGCGTCTCTTCGTTCAGGCGAGCCCGGCTGAGCGTAAAGTGATTCAGAATTTCGAATTCGATCTCGGTGCCGTGACCCTCGGTCCCGGCGTGGTGGCGCAGCATCTCGACAACGCCTCCTTCAACGCCCCGTTCCACATCCGTCACCGGACCGCGCACGCCGCGGTCGGCTGGGAGGCCGACGTGGATACCGTGCCGTGGATTCGCTGGGACGTACCGTCCATCAGTCAGGATGCCAGTAGCTACACGCATGTCTCGATTCGACTCGGTCAGTTAGAGGGCATACCGGCGCCGAATGCCAATCCCTTTGGTGCCGATCAGCGGCTGTGGATCGGTGTCGAGGATCACCTCGGCCAGATCTACTGGCATTGGATCGATGATGTCCCGCCACCGGATGTCTATCTCGACCCACCGTCGCCACGCGCCCGGAGCGGCATGCACACCGAGCGGATCCACACCGAGATGCTCGACCGCGTGATCGACATCGGTCATGTCATCGGTGTCTATCTCGCCTTCCCCGAGTCGAGTACTGGAAGTCTGATCGTCGACAGCATCGAGTGGCATCGCGACGGCGTGTGATCGTCGGGATCGTGACTCGATTTTGGAGCCGGTGCGTACGTTGCGCACCGGCTCATTTTGTTGGGCTTCAGCGATGTTGCCAGTCGTCGCCACTCGGTGACAGACCGAGAATATCTCCGTCGGTCGACACGCCGAGACCGAGCACGGTGCGGTTGGCGTAGGCGAAGTAGGCCACGACCTGATTGATTTCGAGAATCTCACCATCGTTCCAGCCGGCGGTGCGTAGCGCATCGATGTCCGTTCTGGTGAGTGTGCTCGGTTCATGGGTCAGCTTGCGCGCGTAGTGGAGCGCGGCCCGGGCACGGTCGTCGAGGTCGCTGGGTAGCTCATCGGCCTCGAAGGCGGCGCGGATGGCTTGCGCGCGGGGCGGATCGTCGAGCAACCGGGCCAATCCGGCGGTGTGGTGGGCGACGCAATAGTCACAGCGATTGAGCACGCTGGTGTAGACACCCAGGGTCTCGAGTAGCCACTTCGGCACCGAGTTGGCGCCGTGGTGGAGGACACTCTTGTACAGCACCATGTGACCCTCGAGGCTATGAGGCCGCAGGCCGTGGATCAGCATGACGTTGTCGACGTTGTCATCGGCGCCCTTGATGCGGTCGTAGAGCTTGCGCAGCTTTCCCGTGGCGTTACGGTAGGGAATGATGTCGATCCAACTCATGGCACGCGCACCACCAATTTGCCCCAATGACCTCCTTCGGCCATGTCGTGGTACGCGTCGGGGATCTGTTCGAATTCATAGCTTTGGTCGATCACGGGCTGGATCTTGCCGCTCTCGAGCAGAGGGAGCGCGTGGTGTCGTACGTCGGTGACCAGCTTGGTCTTTTCGGCGCGTGAGCGGGTTCGCAGGACCGAGCCGAGCAGTTTGAGTCTGCGACGTAGGATGGCGCTGAGATCGATCTCGGCCCGCAGACCCGCCATCAAGCCGACCAACACCAACCGACCCTGGGGTGCCAGGGCTTCGAGTGCTTGCGCGGTCCACATGCCTCCGGCCATATCCATCACCAGCTCGACGCCACGGTTGTCGGTCACCTCGCGCACCACGGTCGGTAGGTCATCGTCCAGCGGCACGGTGATATCGGCACCATACGGCATCAGTCGTTCGAGTCGGTTGCGACTTCGACCGGCGACCAGAACTCGAGCGCCGAGTGCCTTGGCGAGTTGGACCGCGACGATTCCGACACCGGATGTCGCCGCGGTAATCAAGACGTGACGAGGCGTGTCGGTGGGAGTCGGAGAGAGTCCGCCTTCGGCGACCAGGTTGGTCCACGCGGTGAGCAAGGCTTCGGGGATCGCGGCGGCATCCTCGAAGGACCAGCCATCGGGAATGGGCATGAGTTGGGTCGCGGGTACGGCGACTCGTTCAGCGTGACCCCCACCACCGAGCAGAGCCATCACCCGGTCGCCTTCTTGCCAGCTCGATTGAGCTTGCGCGCCGAGCGCGGTCACGACCCCGGCGCATTCGAGACCGGGAATTTCGCTTTCACCCTGTGGCGGTTGGTAGAGACCACGCATTTGCAGGAGATCGGCGCGGTTGAGGGCGGTAGCGCGAACATCGATCAAGACCTCGTCGGCGGCCAAGGTCGGATCGGGGAGCTCGCCGAGACGTGGCGAGGGGCTCGATGTGGCATAAGGAAGAACGGCGCGCATGATGATGGGGCCTCGCAATGAGTGTTCGAAGGAGTGCCATCTTTCGATCGATCGCGGTCAGGATAGAGCATCTCGACCCAGGGCGGTAGACTCGAGAGATGGATCAAGACATCGGTGTTTGGGTGACTCCGCTCGTGCTCATGCCAGGGGTCGCGCTCCTGGTGGTGTCGACATCGGCGCGCTATGGGCAGATTCTCGGCGAGTTTCACGACTTGCGCGAGCACATCGATGAGGCGACCCTCGATTTGCTTTCCCATCTGAGCGCCCGCGCGGCGCTTTTCCGAAGCGCCTTGGTGAGTCTTTATCTTTCCACCGCGCTGCTCGCGCTCGGTGCCTTGATCGGTGGTGTGTTCGACATCATCGGTCACAACAGGGCGTATATGGTCACCGCCGCCCTGCTGTGTCTCGGCATCCTCTGCCTGGTGTTCGCCGCGATTCAGCTGGTGCGGGAGTCGGTACGCTCGCTCCACATCATCAACGTACACTGCGCCAGTATCCGCGAGCGCCTGAAGAACGAGGGCGAGAAACATGAGGAGGAGCAGGCGTGACTGAGCTTTGGCATGACGGTCCTCGAGACGCTACTCATACCTTCGTGCTCGCACACGGCGCGGGCGCGCCCGCCGATCATCCCGCCATGCAGGCGATTACCGAACGGTTGGCGAATCGCGGCTTGCACGTCGTGCGTTTCGAGTTTCCCTACATGGCCCGTCGTCGGAGTGAAGGCAAGAAGGGCGGGCCTGATCGCATGCCGGTGCTCGAAGCCACCTGGCGCGAAGTGATCGACCAGCTCGGCGGCGGGGGTGAAGTGGTGATCGGTGGCCGCTCGATGGGTGGCCGGGTCGCATCGCGGATCGCCGACGACGTTGGCGCGCGTGGTCTCGTGTGTCTCGGCTATCCGTTTCACCCTCCGGGCAAACCCGAGAAGACCCGCACCGAGCATCTCGCCGATCTGCGCACCCCGAGCCTGATCGTCCAAGGCACCCGTGATCCGTTTGGCAAACCCGACGAGATCGCGAGCTACGTCCTTTCCGACCCGATCCGCGTGCTCTTCATCGAGGATGGTGATCACGGTCTCGTCCCACGCAAGAAGTCGGGACGCACACCGGAGCAGAACCTCGACGAAGCCGCCGCGGCGATCGCCGCGTTTATCGAGGAGCTGGACCCGGCTGAGGTTTAGATCGGCACCAGAAGCCGCTCCACCGATCGTGCGTGACCGGTGTCTTCATCGACGTCGACCACCGCGCCGGCGAGACGAATATCGCGCTTGGCGACTTCGAAGGAACCGGTGGTCTGGGTGAAGAAGCGGTTGAGCACCTTGTCGGATCGGAAGCCGATGATCGACTCGTAGGGGCCGGTCATACCGACGTCGGTGATGAAGGCGGTGCCGCCTGGAAGCACCCGCTCGTCGGCGGTCGGAACATGCGTGTGGGTGCCGAAGACGGCGCTTACCCGCCCGTCGAGATGCCAGCCCATGGCCTGTTTCTCGGAAGTCGCTTCGGCGTGGAAGTCGACCAGGATGACCTTGACGTGGTCACCGAACTCGGCGAGCAGGCGGTCGGCGGTCCGAAAGGGGTGCTCGAGCGGCTTCATGAACACCTGGCCTTCGAGATTGAGCACCGCCACCGGTACCCCGGCGGCGGTTTCACCGCTCCACAGACCCGTGCCGGGATTGCCTTCTGGATAGTTGGCCGGACGGAGAAGCCGAGGCTCTCTGCCGAGCAGTGGGCCGGTCTCGCGTTTGTCCCAGATGTGGTTGCCGGTGGTGAAGCAATCGATCGGTAGTTTTTCGAGCTCGGTGAAGACCTCGGGGGTGACACCGAAGCCCCCCGCCGAGTTCTCGACATTGACCACCGTGAGATCGATCTGATGGCTTTCGATCAAGCGGGGGAGAAGCGTCTGCAGGGCGCGACGCCCTGGGCGGCCGATGACATCGCCGACGAAGAGAAGCTTCATCGCGCGTACTCGATGGTGCGGGTTTCGCGGATCACGGTCACTTTGATCTCGCCTGGGTAGGTCAGCTCGCTTTCGATCTTCTTGGCGATGTCGCGTGCCAGCCAGACCGCCGATTCGTCTTCGACCTTGTTGGCGTCGACGATCACCCGGACTTCACGCCCGGCCTGAATGGCGAAGCTCTTCTGCACGCCTTTGAAGCCGGTGGCGAGCTCCTCGAGCTTCTCGAGACGTTTGATGTAGCTCTCGAGAACCTCGCGACGCGCGCCGGGACGTGCCGCGGATAGGGCGTCGGCGGCAGTCACCAACACCGCTTCGGTGGTGCGAGGATCGAAGTCGCCGTGGTGACACGCCATGGCGTGGACGACCTCGTCGGTCTCGCCGTATTTGCGTAGCAGGTCGATGCCGATGTGGAGATGGCCGCCGTCCATTTCGCGGTCGACCGCCTTGCCGATGTCGTGTAGCAAGCCAGCGCGTTTCGCCACGTGGACGTCGGCGCGAAGCTCGGCGGCCATGGTTGCGGCGAGATACGCCACCTCTTTGCTGTGCTTGAGAACGTTCTGACCGTACGAGGTGCGGTAGCGCAGCCGACCGAGTAGCTTGATGAGCTCGGGATGGATATCGGTGAGGTTGAGCTCGAGCACCGCGTTTTCACCCTCTTGCTGCACCCGCTCGTCGAGCTCGCTCTTGGTTTTCTCGACCACCTCTTCGATCCGCGCCGGATGGATGCGGCCATCGGCGATCAGTCGTTCGAGGGCGACACGCGCGATCTCACGGCGATAGGGATCGAAACCCGAGAGGATGACCGCTTCGGGCGTGTCGTCGACGATCAGGTCGACCCCGGTGGCGGTTTCGAGAGCGCGGATATTGCGTCCCTCGCGACCGATGATGCGTCCCTTCATCTCGTCGTTGGGGAGCAGGACCACCGACACCGTGGTCTCGGCGACGAAGTCCGAAGCCGAGCGTTGAATGGCGTTGGCGATGATTCGTTGAGCCTTGCGACCGGCTTGTTCGCGCGCTTCGTCCTCGATGCGCTTGACCATATGCGCGGCGTCGTTGCGCGCCTCTTGCTCCATGGCGCGGGTCAGCTCGTCCTTGGCCTGCTGGCCGGTGAGGCCCGAGATCTGTTCGAGACGCACACGTTGCTCGGCGCGCATCGTGTCGAGCTCGGCCTGTTCGGCTTCGAGCTCTTTTTCACGTCGCGCCAGGCCGCGCTCGGCGGTGGAGGTGTCGCGTTCGCGTTCGCTCACCTGCTCGCTTCGTTTGTCGAGACTATCCTCTTTCTGGACCAGGCGTCGCTCGAGCGTTTCGAGCTCGTCACGACGTTTGCGTGAGGCTTTCTCGAACTCGTTGCGAGCTTGAAGCAGCTTCTCTTTCGCCGCGACCTCGGCTTCACGCACCTTGGTCTCGCCTTCGCGGGTCGCTTCGTCGAGCAGCCGCTTGCAATCACGCTCGGTTTCCGAGCGGATCCGGGCCGCCGATCGACGGACGACAAGAAAGTAAAGCTGGAGTCCAACGACGGCGACCAGTAGCACGACGATCGCGACGCCGATCAGATTTTCGTACACGATCCACCCCCTCCGGTGGTCTCGAGGGCGGGGTCTGGGTGGGAGATCGGAAAAGAGCACTCCCCACGCGGTCGCGTGGGCCCTGTGGGGTTAGAACCTGGTTCCAACCAAGTGGGTGTTCGCGCCAGGAACCGTTAGCGTCCCCGTTCGAGCGGGGCTGGCACAGGTTCGAGGTATTAGAACTCCCGAGAAAAACGAGTTGGTTCTAGAGTACGAGAGACCCACCAACCGCGTAGGGAATGCCGAAATCGTGAAAACTTCCGTCATGCGAGACGACTCTGTTCTATACACGAGGTGATGTGCCGAGCGCGATCTTCAAGGCTGATCGAGCGCGTGGGCGAGAGTGCTGCTCAGCTCCGTCACCTTCTCCATGATCTGAACCCGCTCCCCGTCTTGCTGCATCGTACAGCGATGCAGTTCCTCCGCCAGGTTGAGTGCCGCGAGCACGGCGATCTTGCCGCTGTCGACCGTCTTGACCTGCTCGCCGATCTCGCGCATTTTGCGATCGACGATTGCGGCCAGGCGTTCGAGATGCTCCCGATCTCCTACACCGCGTAATTGGTGGACCGCGCCGTAGATCTCGACTTGGATCGACGTGGTGCTCTTATTTGCGGCCATGGCTGAGCTCACGAGCAGTTATTCCGTTCTCGACTGGCGTTCGCCGCCCCTTTCCGAGTTCGGGCCGGCCAAGCGCCGGGCTGGCAAACTCTGGTCTACCAGGCACTTGACGACATCGGCGATCATAGCACAGGGAAAGCGCCGGTTTCTCTTGGCTCCACGCGGCTGGTGCGTCAGTCCTCGTCGAGCAGGGTTTCGAGGTGTTCGACCAGCGCTTCGACCCGTTCGCGTATCTCTTCACGTTCCTCGACCCACGCGGCCGTGCCTGCGCCGTCCTCGCCATCACCGCCGGCTTCGAGACGCTCTTCGAGCTCGTCGACCTTGGCGGTCAGCTTCTCGTTCTCGGCGCGCAGCGTGTCGTTTTCGTCACGCAACGAGCGAAGACGCTCGGCGGCGTCGCGCACCCGTGTTTCGAGATCCTCGAGAAAGGTCGGAGTTGCCATCAGGGATCCTTGGTCAACTGGTTTCGAAGCCGAAACGTTCGCCGAGAGTCTCGACCAGCGAGGTGTGCTGCTGGTTGACTTCGTCTTGCGTCAGCGAACGGTCGGTCGCCAGGTAGTGAAAAGTGATCGTGGTATTCACCGCGCCATCGGGGACGCCTTTGCCCCGATATCGATCTTTGAGCCCGAAGCTCACGAGGTCGGTTACCTGAGCGGTCTTGATGGCGGTGCGAAGGTCGGCCCACGGCACGTCGAGCGCGTGGGTGAGCGTCGAGTCGACGGTGATTCCTGGGAAGCGTGACGGTGTCTCGACCTGTCCCCAGGTCTCGACCTTGGCGCTCAGCGACGCCAAGGCGAGCTCGGCGAGGAAAAGCGGCGTTGGAAGATCTTCGTCGTCGACCTCACCGATATGCCCGATGCATTGCTCATCCAACCAGATCTCGGCCGTGGCGCCTGGAATCAGACCGGGGCGTTCAGCCGGCTGGTAACGCAGGGCGATCCCGAAGGTCTCGGCGAAGGCGTCGAGCGCTCCCTTGAGATCGTAGAAATCGAGGCTGCCGCCACCTTGCCAAGGCGAGCCGACAGTACCGCCACAGACGACGGCCAAGGCCTCGATCTCGAGAGGAAGGCCTTCCCCTCCTCGGCCTTCGGCGAAGACATGACCGAGCTCGAAAAGCCGGACCGCGGTATTGCCGCGTCGTTGATTCCACCGGGCGGCTTCGACCAGGGGGCCACCGAGTGAGCGACGCATGACCTCGTAACGCTCGGAAAGAGGATTGCGGAGCACGACCGGCTCGGTGTCGTCACCGAGCAGGGACGGCCAACCTCGGTCGGTCTCACGATCGAGAAACGACCAGTTGATCGCCTCGGCGTAACCGGCGGCGGCGAAGTGATCCTGCGCCAGGGCCCGGACGCGGTGACGTGGGTCCTCGGGACCATCGGAGGCGGCGATCGCGGGAAGTCGTGACGGAATGGTGTTGTAGCCGATGATCCGCAGCACTTCCTCGTAGACATCGTGCGGATAAGCATCGAGAAAATCGTACCGACGCCACGGCGGCGGGGTCACCGACCATCCGTGATCGTCTTTATCGAGATTGGGTTCATCGAGGTCGAATCCCAGACCCTCGAGAATCCGTTGTGCCTCGGCGCGATCGATCGCCGTACCGGCATAGGCCTCGAGCTTGGCGTGTACGACATCGATGACCGGCAACGCCGGCATGTCGTGACGGACATCGAGCGGACCATCACACACCATGCCCCCGGCGATGTCGACGATCAGCGCGGCGGCGCGCTCGGCGGCCCACATACAGGCTTCCGGGTCGGCGCCACGCTCGAAACGATGCGAAGCGTCGGTGTGGAGACCAAATGCCTTGGCTCCTCGACGCGCTTGAATCGGTGCGAAGTGCGCCGCTTCGAGCAAGACGTCGGTGGTTTCGTCGGTGACTTCACTGTCGAGCCCACCCATCACCCCGGCCAAACCCACGGGCACCTCGGCGTCGGCGATCACCAACACACGCGGGTTCAGCTCACGCGCTTCTCCGTCGAGAGTGGTGAGCGTTTCGCCCTCGTTGGCGAAGCGGACCCGGATCTCACCGCCTTGGAGGGTGGCGAGATCATAGGCGTGCATCGGTTGCCCGGTTTCCCACAGGACGTAGTTGGTGACGTCGACGACATTGTTGATCGCGCGTAGACCGAGCGCGTCGAGCCGGCGTACTAGCCAAGCCGGGCTCGGTGCCACCTTCACACCCTTGATCAAGGTCGCGGTATAGCGCGGGCACGCTTGCGGCTCGTCGATCGTCACGGCGGCGGAATCGGCGGTGCGTTCAGCCGAGTAGGTGATCTTGGGCCGAGGAATCTGCAGAGAGCGTTCGAAGAGCACCGCGATCTCGCGCGCCAACCCGAAGTGATTCATCGTGTCGGGGCGATTGGTGGTCACCTCGATGTCGAGCAGATAGTCGGTTACTTCGCCATCGTGGATCTGCTCGACGCTGTCGACGGCGAAACCGGCGGCGGTCAGCCGCTCGGCGAGAACCTCGACATCCTCGGGCACGGGGGCGTGCTCGGCAAGCCAATTTCGGGAGAAAAGCATCGTCGGCCTCTAGCGGCGTACCTGACGCAGCAACCGCTCGTCGTTCTCGAACAGGGTGCGAATGTTGGGAATGCCGTAGCGGATCATGGCGACTCGATCGAGTCCCAGGCCGAAGGCATAGCCCGAATAGCGCAGCGGATCGATCCCGCAGGCGGCGAGCACCCGTGGGTCGACCATGCCGGCGCCGAGGATCTCCATCCAGCCGGTATCCGAGCAGGTCGAGCAACCGTCGTCACAGGTCGAGCAGGTGACATCGACTTCCATCGACGGCTCGGTGAACGGGAAGAAGCTCGGGCGGAGTCGAACCTTGGTGCTCGGATCGAAAATCCGCTTGGCGAACGCTTCGAGGGTGCCGCGTAGATCGGCTACCGACAGGCCCTCGTCGATCGCCAAGAGCTCCACCTGGTGAAACATCGGCGAGTGACGGAGATCGTTGTCGTTGCGATAGACCCGTCCAGGACAGATCACCCGAATCGGCAAGGAGTCGTTCCGCGCCAACATGGTTCGAATCTGTACCGGTGAGGTGTGCGTGCGCAGCACCAAGTCCGTGGCGCGACCCTCGGCGTCAGCGACGTAGAAGGTGTCTTGATCGTCACGCGCCGGATGCTCATCCGGCATGTTGAGCTTTTCGAAATTGTGCTCTTGCGTTTCGATCTCCGGCCCTTCGGCGACGCTGAAGCCGAGCTCGGCGAAGACCTCTTCGATCAGCCGGGTGACGCGGGTGACGGGATGCAGCGAGCCGAGCGCCGGTCGGCGTCCCGGTAGGGTGACGTCGAGCGCCGAAGCGCGGCGTTCGGCGGCGCGCTCGGCCGCCTTGAGCTCGGCATCGAGCGCTTCGATCCGTGTTTCGACCTCGACTTTGAGCTCATTGACCGCCTGGCCGAAAGCACGACGTTCCTCGGCGGGGATGTCTTTCATCCGCGCCATCAAACCGCGCACCTTGCCTTGCTTGCGCCCCACCCATGCGAGACGCAGCGCGTCCCAAGCGGCGCGGTCCGTCACCCGGTCGGCATCGCGCTCGAAATCGGCGCGCAGCTCGGCGATCGCTTCGGCGCCGGTAGCCATCGTCGTTGCTCGATTCAGGCGTTGGCGGCGAGAGCGTTCTTGGCCGTCTCGGCGAGCGCCGCGAAGCCTTCGGGATCGCGTACCGCCAGGTCGGCGAGAACTTTGCGGTCGAGCTCGGTGCCTGCAAGCTTGAGACCGTTGATCAACCGGCTGTACGACAGATCGTGCTGGCGCGCGGCGGCGTTGATCCGGACAATCCACAAGCTGCGAAATTGGCGCTTGCGTTGCCGACGATCACGGTATTGGTAGCTGAGGGCCTTGTCGACCGCCTCCATGGCGGTGCGGTAATTGTCCGAGCGTGTTCCCCAATAGCCCTTTGCGTGCTTGAGGATCTTCTTTCGCTTCGACGTGCGCTTATTGCCGCGTTTGACGCGTGGCATCGTGAACCTCGTTTCTGTGTTGGTTGGTGGTGGCCGATGAGTCGAGCGCGATGGATCGCTTGCTCGCCTCGTCCAGGCGTGGCCACACGAAGATCGCCCCGCTGGACAGGCTCTCCCAGCGGCAGCGCGAATCGCCGTTCGATCAGCTGATCAAATCTTTGATCGTCTTCTCGAAAGCGGGCGTAACGATCGCGGCCTTGCGCAGCTTGCGCTTCCGCTTCGTCGTCTTCTTGGTCATGATGTGGTTGGCGAGCGCCTTGCTGCGCTTCACCTTGCCGGTGCCGGTGAGCTTGAACCGCTTGGCGGCGCCGCGATGGGTTTTCTTCTTGGGCATATCGGCTCCAGAGTGATGCTTTGCTGCGTGTATATAGACGCCAGGCCGCGCCGTTCGCAGGGCCGGAGAGGATACCCGGACACGGCCCGGTTTGTCAAAGCGGGCCGTGTCTTCCGGGGTCTTCGAAGCGACTAAATCTCCAACGACCGGGACGCGATCAACGGCGTCAACCTGGATACGTTCGTCGAGCACGTGAAGCCG